>JAADGH010000004.1:33116-87616 GCA_013152475.1 Planctomycetota bacterium | reverse complement strand
GCCACGTAGTAGTCCGCTTCCACAGCTTTCTCCTCGACTTCGTGTTGGATATCCTCACAGCCGACAAAGAACATCAGGCTGACGCCCACGGCAAGGGCAATAGAGGCGTAACTTGCTCTGACCATTCGATCCCTCCCGGTTGGTGTACTCAGGTCTCTCCAAAAATCATTGCCCAGTGTACCCGTAGACATAATTCTCCGAATACGTCGGCTCGAAGAGGTACGGCGACCCGCGGAGGGGGTACTTGCCCTGAAAGTCGGCGTTGCCCTTCGCGTAGAGGTCTTCGTGCTGCGGGTTCAGGATGGGCTTGATGAGGAACTCCTTGTCGGCGAAGTGGAGGAAGAACTCCTGCGTCTCCTTGCACTTGAGCCGCTTGCGAATCATCTTCGGGTGATCGCCGCCATAGTACTTCAGGGAATAGAACCGGCCGATGTGCGGATACTTCCGGTCGATGAGCCGCAGCAGCACCACCATCGCCCGCCGGGCCTCGCCGGAGGATTTGCCCTCCACATGGATCGCCTTCGCCGCACGGTCGATCCGCACGCGGGAGGGCATGACGTCCACATTCGGCTTCACGAATATCTTCCAACCGTCGAAGTCCGCCGGAGGCGCATCGAAAATCTCGGCCTTCTTGAGATTCCCCAGCACGCCGTCCTCCTCATCATACTGCTCGATGAACTGGTTCAGCATTCCGGCCGTGCCGCTGTTGAACGGCGAATCGGTCCTGGCGATCAGGCAGAAGTTCGTCTTCCCGTCCTTGACCAGCTCGACGGCATCCCAGTCATCACGGGAAAACTCGAACACGCGATTCTTGTATTGCACTGCGACCATGACCTTCCCGGCGGGCAGGTCCAGCGGCACACCGGCCGCCGGTTTGCCGTTCACCGTTACCCCTGCAATGCCATAGATGGGGCTGAACGGGTTCAGCGTCAGCCGGGCCGGCGTGCTCCCCTTCACTTTCAGACTCACCTTCATCGTGATCCCATCTCCCGTGAAGGATGATGTCACCTCGCAACTCCCCTCGCCGGCGAGCAGGCCAAGGATCTTGAAGGCCCGCATGGACCGGGGCTCGACAGTGACATTCTTGATCTTCGACATCTGCGGCCCGATCTCCTGGCGGAGCTCTCCGTCGAAGTACCGCCCGAAGATCGGCGCGCCCTTGCCGAAGTAGCGGTTCACGACCTGGACGTCACACGTGATCGGCTTGGGCTGCTCGTTGCCGATCACCAGCAAGCTGTCCATTCCCTCCCCCGACCGCACGACGAAGAGCGGGGCGGGGACCTTTGCGCCGGGGACGATCTTGCGGCCATTGACGATACTCTCGACCAGGATGGGGTTGTGCTCCATCATCCACTGCTGCCCGCCGATGCAGTCGTGGGGGAGGTAGATGCCGTGGCGCAGGCAGGAGAGCATGAGCTGCGCGAAACAATAGCGGTAGTAGTCACGCAGCGTCTTCGGCGTGAAATCCTTCGGCTTGAAGAACCGACCGAACCATTCGTTCTCCTTGGACCAGTGGAGAACGAACGGCTTCTCGCCGATCATGTATCGGCCCGGCACATGCGCCAGCTCCGGCCCGGGCCACTGCAGGAAGGGCACGCCGCTCTCGATGGCCCCGGCGGCCGAGTGGGCCAGGAGCATGTAGGAGACCACGCCGCCGTCCGACCAGATGCTCTGGCGGAAGCCGCGCGGGTCCACAAAGTCGTTGATGAGCTTGTAGCGGTCCACATGCCCGAACGCGCCGACGAGGTATCGCCCCCGGTCCTTCGAGAAGGCGCAGCCCGGCGTCTTGCGCGCGATGGCGTCGGTGAAGCGGAAGGGCGACGTGTGGCACATATCGTTGATGAAGCCGGGCGAGATGTGGCCGATGTGCTTCATGATGTTCGTCGTGGTCTGCTTGTAGTGCCTGCCGAGGGGGGTGTTGAACTCGTTGGCGTAGTACATCTGGGGGTAGTATTGCCCGCACACGAGCCGGTCGCCGCCGATCATCCCCTCCGGCCACAAGTCCTCCACGACGAACCGCATGGCCCAGTTGGGCAGGTAGTGGCTGCGCCTCAGCGTGTAATAGCTGTCGTAGGAGCGTTTGCTGCGGACGAGGAATTGCTCGCGCAGGCCGTCGATGCTTTTCCAGAGCCGCTCCATCTTTGCGGCGTAGGCGTGGTCGGGGCGCTTCGGGTCCTTGGGCATGTCCCAGTATTTCTGCGTGCCCCACTCGTCGCCCTTGCAGTGGCCGGGGCCGTGGCCCCACTGGTTGCCCATGTAGCACAGCCGCGCCAGGTCGGGGTAGGAGAGATATTCGAAATAGCGACACACCGGCATGTAGCTGTAGACGGGCACGTCCGGTTTCTGTTTGTAGAGATCGGGGAACAGGCTGTGGTATTTCGCAATCGCGTCGAGGACGCCGAAGTCGCCTTCGGCCCTGACCAACACGAACCGCAGCGAATACGATGCCTTCGGATCGAGAACCACACGCGTGCCCTGCCGGATGACGCCGCCGTTCTCCTGCGGGACCCATTCCGATATCAATGCGCTCAGGTTGATGTGCGGGTCGATGCCGATCCCGAGGAACTTGCTCTCACCCGCCGCGGCGACGAACGGAAGCGAAGATACATATTCATCCCGCCGTCTTGGCGCAGAAAGGTCGTGGTGCACCCAGGACATGTCAAAGTATTCCTTGGCCGAGAACGGAACGGGCGTCGTCAACAATGCCTCCAGCCAAAGCTCCTCGTTGGTCAGGTTCACGAACTCAACATCCCACCGATCGCACTCGTCCGCATGGCTTGTGTGGTATCTCAGCAACACCTTTCCCGCATAGCGCTCTTCCCAGGCGGATTCGCCCGCCTTTGATTCCAGCTTCTGGGTCGTGAACTCGGTCAGGGGCTTCCGCTCGATCCCCTCCAAAAGGAGGACCTTCGAATCGGGAACGGCAGCCGACGGCACGTACGGCTCGAACGCCTTCGCCGGGTAGCGCTGGATGTCCGGCGCGCCCTTGAAGGCGTAGGCCGGTCGCTTGCCGTCGCGCCATGCGGGCTCGAAGTCTTTCTCGTAGCGGACGATACTTGAGATGCGAAGCTCGTCCAGGGCGATGCCGCCCATGGCCACGGCGTTGTGCGTCTGGGCGGCGAGGATCAGGCCGAGCTTGCCGGTCATGTCGTGCGCGCCGACGGGACGGCCGTCGATATAGATGACCATCTCCCCCGGCGACCAGCACATGGCGTAGTGGTGCCAGTGGTCCGGGTCGAGGGGCGGGTCGAACCGCACCCGGCCCTTGAAGGGCTCCCCCTTCAGGAACTGCCACGACCAGCTCATGCTGTGACGGGTCAAATAGGTGCCGATGAACTGCTTCGCGACAGGTTGGAAGTAGTGGGTGAAGAACAGGCTCTGGCCGCCGTAGCCGTGCTTCGTGCCGTCGGGCGCGACCTTGAACCAGAACTCGTACGTCCCCTGCTCGTAGCTCACGTTTCCCCGCGTCCACACGCCGAAGGTGTCGCGGTAGGGCATACGGCTGGTGGACTCGGCGAGGAAGTTCGGGTTGTAGAGGATGCCGCGCAGATCGACGGCCTTGCCATAATACCCGTCGGTCAACCTTGCCCCGCTGCCGGCGAACCTGTCCCACCCCATGGCATAGTCCGCCTTGTTCACACTGTCGTTGAAGTGGGCGAGAAAGAGGGTGTGGTTGTCGAGCGCGAACTCATCCGCCCGCGCCGCGCAGAACACCACAAGCACGAGACAAGGAACCAAGAGACGTCGGCCTGTCTTGAGGATCATCGACACATCTCCTTCCTCGATGTGCTCATTGGCCATTCCGACGGCATCATCGTATAGTGCATGTTTATCGTCTCTCTCCGTCGAAGTCAAGCAGGAGATCGAAATGCCTTTGATACGCGGAGGGAGCGTTCGGGCGCTATGACCCCTTCACGAGGACGCTGAAGACGAAAGGGCTTCGGCGCCCGCCGAGAACGAGGGTGTTCTTGCCGGGCTTGAGCGGGGCGGCGGCAACCGGCATGCGCGGGCCGATTCGCTCCCCGTTGACGATGGTCCCGAGTCGGCTGTTCACGTCGCAAATGCAGTATCCGTCCGCTTCCTGCTCGATGGAGCAGTGCCTGCGAGAGACCTGGAACGGCGGCTCGTCTTGGATCGTGAGGTCCGTGTTGCTGATGGGTCCGTCTTCCATCCCGTACGGTTCTCGACCCAGGTAGAAGGGGAACGCGCGGACGAGAACCGTCGGCGGTGAGGACCGCTCCCGGGCGGTGGGTGTGGCCGCGGCAAGGTGGATGACGCCGGGCGGTCGCTTCGGAGCCTCGGGGGCCTGCGATCCGGCCTGGGGTCTCGCCGTCGCGCGGGACCGTGAGCGCGCGCTGCCGGGGGCCTCTGCGCGCCGGACATCCTGCCCGTGCCGCGGTTCGGAACCCATATCCGCGCCGTCGCTTGCGCTGCGCCGCTTGTCCAGCGCCGTGCGGACGGCCTCGGCCAGCTCATCGAGCTGGATGGGTTTCTTGATGTAGTTGTCGACGCCGAGCCGCAGGGAATCGATGGCCGAGTCGACGGTTGCGTAGGCGGTCATGATGATGACGCCGGTGCGGGGGGATAGCTTCTTGACGACGCGCGCCAGCTCCACCCCGTCCATGCCGGGCATCTTGATGTCGGTGATAAGCAGATCGGGCTGAAACGCTTCGAGCGCCTTGAGGGCGGTCTCGGGTCCCTCCGCCGTTTTCACGTCGAAGCCGTGGGGCCTCAGTATCCGCGACAAAAGGGCCCGCACATCCTCCTCGTCGTCCACGATCAGGATTCTCTCGCCTGTCATAAGCAGGTCTCTCCACACCACCACCGGCCGGACCTTATCAGCATACACGGTTCGCGTGGCAGTTTCAATGATACAATTGCAGGAAATAGATCAGGTATTTGTAACACTCGTATACAACACAAGTTATGACGAGATCACTTACAAACTGGCAAATTCCCGCGTTCATAACATTCTGTGGCATAAGTGGTTATAAAGGTCTGACCTATGCTTCGCCCTCGGGCGATAAGGCAATGAGCTCTACAATATCTGCGCCGGCCCCTGACTATGCAGCGGCGTCCTTCAACTCTTTTCGGAGCGCCTTTTGGGACCTTTTGGACGTGAGTCTGGGCCAGATCGTGAAGAAATCGCGCCGGTGTTGCGCCGCCTCCTCGCTTAGGTGCTGCTTCAGGTCGACCAGCGCTGCGCACTTCGTTTCCCCGATCCGTTCCCGCCAGACCACGGTGTCGTGCAGCGCGCCGAGGGCGTCCTGCATGTCGCGGAGCATCTGGATCATCTCCTTCACGCGCACCCCGAAACAGTCGGCGAAGAACTCGCCCGTGTAGCGGAGTCGCTTGCCGGCGATGCGAAGCCGGTGCAGCTCCGCCTCCGGGGCCGCTTTGATCCCGTCGCTGTACGCCAGCACCCTTTTCATTTGCTTGCGGATGGACTTGGCCGCGAAGGGACCGACCGTCTCATCGACTCCGCACGCGGGCAGGTCGGTATCGAGGAGTCTCCTGAAACCCTCCTGAAACCTGCCGAACCTGCTGCTGTCGAGCGCGGCGATGAGGCGCTGCCTGCGGGACTCGCGCTCGGCTCGTTCGGTCTGGATGTAGACAAGCGTGTCGTCGCGGTGCTCCTGCGCGACGGTCGGGAGATAGGCATCGAGGTACTCGATCCACACGTCGAGGTCCCGCGCCTGCCCCAGGGCGGAAGCGAGCCACTTCAGTTCGGCGCGGTGCGGCTCCAGCAGGTCCCTGCCGATGGGCTTTCGGAAGGTTCGCAGCGCCGCGCGCAGTCGGCGCGTAGCGACACGCATGTCATGCAGGGCCTCGATGTCCTCGCCGGCCCGTGTCCCCTTTTGGTTGTCCAGCACCTGCTCGAAAAAGCAGCGCAGCACCGTCGCGGCGGCGGCGGCAATGGAATCGCTTGCCCTGACCGTTGGCTTGCTTCCCAATCTACTCCCCCGTGGTCTTCACCGGGCTGAAGTCCGTGCAGGCGCTGTCCACGGAATAGCCGACGTAGGTGATGGACTTTAGGTCCAGGACCAGGGGCATCTCGACGGTAACCTTCTTCACCGTGAGCGTCACCTTCTTATTTTCGAGATCGACCACGACCTTCATCTTGTACGCGTGGTCGCGCGCCACCTCGATTTTCGCCCCCTTCGACTTGCCGCCCTTGATCGGGCCCTGGATGATGAGCGCGCTCTTCGCCGCGACGCGCAGGCCGCAGTGCACCAATTGCTCTTCCTTCGGGGTGTTACCGAAGGCGATGAAACCGTTCACCAAGCCCCCCCCTGAAATGGTTTTGATCTTCGTCTCGAAAACGGCTTTCTTCTGGAGGGGGTGATCGAGCTTCTTCAGGGCAATACCGATTTTCTTCCTCCCCCCCGCGCGGACGCGATAGCCGAGTTTCGAGTCGAAGACCTTGCACTTTTTGACCACGGCAAAGTCCTCATCCTTCGGCACCGGCGGGGGCAGGAGGTAGTCCGGCTCCTCCGGCTCCTTGGAGATGACCTGCAGTGGATCGTCCGCGCTCGCCAGGGCCTGCCCTTCGGCGCCGCCGAAGCACAGCACCCGCCCGTCGGTGGTGGACATGAAGAGACACCCGTTCGCAGCGGCCATGCCGTCGAAGACGGGCAGGGAGTCGGTCTTGTATCGGGCGATGACCTTGCCGTCATCGGCGGAGACCGTCCACAGCCGCCCGCCGTACTTTCCCTGCCATGCCGCGTCCTGCTCCAGCAGTTTCTCGTTCACTTCCTTGTCGTCGGGAAGACGGAAAGACTTCCGCTCGTCGATCAGGGTCGGAGGCCCGGCGACAAAGAGCGTCCGGCCGGCCAGGGTCATGGCCATGACCTCGACGGAGGGCTGATCGTCGGCCCACTTGTACTGCACCGCCGTGAGATCTTTGACGGGGAAGTAGCGCCGCAGCTTCCAGTCGGAGCCGCTTGCGTTTTTTCTATTGGACCGCAGGTTCATTTCGCGTGTGGCCTGCCTCACGTGTGCGAGCGCCTCCTCGGTAACGGCCTTGTCGGCGGCGTACAGGCGGTAATTGAGCACCGACGCATTCGTGACGTACTGCGGCTCGCGCCCGTAGCCGTACACATTGGCGTCGTCAAACACCATGATCCGTCCGTAGGGGACCAGGCGCGCGGCTTGGTACCACCCGCCGTAGCCGCCGCTCACGCTCCGGCCATAGAGCCAGTAGGAGCGATGGAACCACGAACGGTCGAGAAAGCCGATCTCGCAGAAAAGGTGCGCCCCCTCGCCGATCTCTTCGTTCAGCGGGATCTGAGCGATGTGCCGCCGCTTGCCCTCCATGTCGAACTGCTGCGAGCGCATGTAGATGGACTTGCCGTCGCTCGACAGGACGTCCGGCAAAGAGACCGGCATGGTCAGGGCCTTCACGTGGCTCTGCATGTCCTTCCCGGTCTCCGGATCGACACTGTCCAGGATCGTCTCGGAGAGTTTCTTCCCCGTCTTGGCATCGAGCCGGATGAGCCTCATGCCGTCGTCCAGGAAGATCGACCGGCCGGCGACGAAGGAGGCGACGCCGTCCTGCACCAGCACGCTGCCCGGCACGGGCCAGACCGACTCGACCTGCTCGTAGGCCATCATCCGCCGATCCACCGGCGCGGCGCGGAAGCGCCAGACCAGCGCGCCGTCGGAGGCGCGGAGGCAATAGACATATCCGTCGCGCGAGCCAAACAGCGCCCGGCCCTGATAGATCGTCGGTGGCGAGTCCACCCGGCCGCCGACGGTGTAGGTCCAGGCCGTTTTGCCTGTTTTCGCATCAAGGGCGTGGACGGTGTGCGTATCGATCGTCGCCACATAGACCTTCCCGCCAGCGACGGTGACGGCGCTGAGCCGTCCGCCGAGCTTGGCCGCCCAGGTTTGTTTCAAGTCCGCCGGGATGGATGTTTTGATGGCCCCGCTGCGAGCGGGGTCGTGGCGGTAGGTGGGCCAGTCATTTTTATTTTGGATTTTCGATTGCTGATTTTGGATTGCATTATAGGCCGGGCCTTGCACCAGACGCCCCTCATCCGGGACGTCCTTGGGGACCTGGAAGGTTTTCGATTCGGGGTTGAGGGCGTTGAAGCCGCAGAGCTTGCTCTCCAGGTAGCACCCGCAGGAGTGGGGCGGGGCATAGATCATGCCGTTGCACGGCATGATGCCATAGAGACAGCCGCCGCGAACCCAGTGGTTCACGATCCAGTGCTTCTTCCGGACGTCGATGAATTCGATGCCGGTGCGCGAAGTCAGGATGTAGTTGTCTGTCGCCTTGGCGCGGTAGCAGCGATGGTGGAACCAGTAGATCTTGATGTCCGGCTCGAACTCGCTCTTGACCTCGCCCGTACGCAGGTCGCGGCCGGTGAAGACGCCGGAGTCGCTGCCGCTGGCGACCTGCCCCGACCAGACCAGGTTGTCCACGACGAGCAGGTCCCCGGGTGACATGTGCCCACCGCGGTGGTGCTCCGCCGTCCACAGAATCTTGCCGTCCTTCAGGGACAGGGCCGACATCTTTCGGTTGCCCCCGGCGAAGAGAACGATGTCCTTGTACACAAGAAGCGTCGGGCCGAAGCTGACAGGGATCGTGGTGCGGCGGCCGACCGGCTCGGACTTCCAGACCTCATCGCCGTTCTGTCGATTCAGACAGACGATCTTCTCGCCATCGTGAAAGAGAACATGCGAATCATCGGCGGTGAGCGTCAGGTGGACGATGGGGTATTCTTTTTTCCAGAGCGTCTCGCCCGTGTCGGCCTTGAGGGCGACGAGGGTTCGGTTTTTCCCGTCCCATGTCCAGTCCTTGTTGGCGTGAGTCGTGTTGGCCCAGACATAGGAGTATTCCTGCCGGAAGTCGAGCCACTTCATCGGCGCCTTGCTCAACTGGGCGAAGATCACGCCGTCGGAGACGATGAGCTCCTCGGTGTTCTCTGTGCCCTTGCAGGTCCGGATCGTCTCGCCCGTGGCGGCGTCGAGCACCGAGACGGGCGCATCGAGACCGAGGGTGACATACACCCGATCCCCAACGGCAACCAGCCGCCGGGGGAGCTGGGCCGGGCCGCTCTTGAGGGCCCACCGGTGGGTGTTCCATTTAGAGATCGGCCGTTTCCAGAGGACCACTCCGTTGAAGGCATCGCGGGCGATGAGGAACCACCTGGCCGGGAGTTGGATAGACCGCCTCGATCCCTCGTCCATGATGTAGAAAATCCGCCCGTTGGCCGAGACCAGTGCGCTCATGCTGGCCATGTGGTCGTGGTGGCGCGACCACCGCGGGCTGCCGACCCACTGATAGCGGCGCGGCGGGCCGATGACCTGGTCGGGCGCCACGGCGTTGTTCTTGGCGTCGTAGAGGTAGTGCGTCCACTCAGCGATGTCCTTCGGGCGCGGTTTGACGGTCTGGGTCCACTGGCCGTCTTTCTTGATGTAGGCCACGCCATTGGGAACGAGGACGCGCATGACCTCGTCCATGGGGACGCCGCCGAGGTTCTCCGCCACGACAAGATTGACCATGTTGTCCACGTAGGGCAGACGAGCGCCTTCCAGCCGGTCAATGGCCACCTTGCCGTAGAGGCCGAGCGATTGGACGTGCTTCCGCGCGGCCTCGACGTTCTTCGCGTCAGCATCCAGGCCATGGACCATGAAGCGGTCGTTCACCCGGAGCGCGGCGGTGAGCTTGCCGTCGCCGCAGTTGATGTGGACGATCAGGCCGCCCTTGACACCGGTCGCCTCCAGAATCTGCGCCGCATTCTGCGCGAGGCACGCCGGGAGGATGCCCAGTGTAAGCCATGCGAACAAACCAATACACAACACAAGTTTTAATCGTTTTCTTACCGCCATCATTTCCCTTTCTCCCGCATTCGTGTCTTTTGCCGCTTCCAGTATACGCCACATCGACCCGAAAAATCAATCCGCTGCCGCGAGGAAAAGGGCATCGCGCGGACTCAGTGTAATCTTGTCCCCCACCGGCTTCCCGTTGTTCGCCGTCGGGTCCTGCCGGGATGATCCCTTGATGCGCCGCAGCTTCTTGGCCGGGAAGAGCCCCCTCAGATCGAACGTATACTCATGGTCCGACGGATTCGCGATGACAACACCCTTTTCGAATTCGCGAACAATGGCATCCGTGTGGGCGTGGATCGTCAGGTTCGATATCCGCACGGGTTCCGTGCCCTCGATGGTGAACCGGAGCTCCGCCGCATCGCAATCCATGTCGCGGAAGTAGAACCCCACGTCGTCGCCATCCTTCCCGGCGAAGCCCATGTAGCGCTTCGGTTTGAACTTCTCCCGCGCCGCCTCGGCGTCGCCGAAACGCACCTCCGCCCAGCAGCCGTGGTCGGCTGTGCAGTTGTCCTTCGGCCCGCAGTCGGCGAGGAAGCGGAGCGTGACGCGCTTGCCCTGCCAGGGGCTCAGGTCCACGCGGTGCTCCTTCCATGCGAACTCCGTGTGGTGGTGCGAAAAGACTTCCTTCGACTTGTCACCGTCACGCACCACGACCTTATACACAATGCCGTCGCTCTTCGACGGCGCCGGGCGCAGGCCGGTGGCGAACCGGAGCGTGGCGTCTTTCTTCGGCACAACCACGTCCGCTTCCCAGAACACAGCCCCCGCCACGCCGCCATACCACGGCGGATGGACGAAATAGCCGTACCGCTCGTCGCCGTTGATGCCGGTCTTGCCGAGGGGGCGGACGGAGGCTCGCGTCTCGCGGTCGATCTCGGTTTCCTCCTTGCCGCGAAGGATCATCCCCGTCCGCTCGGCTTGTTGGCCCATCACCTGGCTCTCGCTTCGGGCCTCGACCCAGAGGAGACGCGGGATAGCGGACGGGTAGCCAGCCATGGGATCGGCCTGGATGCGGAAGTGGACGAACAGATCGCCCCGCAGATTCTTCTGGCCACGCATCTTCCAGCGCATGGTGCGCGTTTCCGTGTCGCCGCCGGCGATGCGGACGGCGTTGTCGGCCAGGGAAATCTTGGTCGCTTCGTCCTGCGAAGACCACTGCTTGAGAAACGCCTCCGTCGGCTTCACGCCGCAGCCCTTCAGCAGGTCCGGCGCCTTCAGGGCCAGACGGATCGGCGGGCCGACGGGCATGCCGAGCCAGTTGATCTCATGCTCTGTCCCTTTGCGGAGTTCATCGTAAATGCCGAAGCGCTCGCCGGGTTCGCTGGGGCATCGGAGGGAGTAGGTGACCATGGAGTCGGTGAACATGCACGCCGCGAGGACCAGCCGCGTCAGGCTGAAGGGCGTCTTGACCTGCCGGTTCTGCCCCTTCTTCCCATCGGGCACTCGCTCGATATACTTGTGGTTGACGTAGTTGAAGACCGGCTTGCGTGCGTGGTCGCGCCAGTAGATGTGACGGTTCAGCCCGCCGGACCAGTCGTCTGCCTTGTGATCGCTGAGCGCGGGCCAGCCCTCGCTCTCGATGCCGTTCAGCAGACCGAAGGACCGCTGGCTTCTCGGGCTTGCGCCGTCGGCCTGGATGATAATGTCGTTGCCCATCCGTTCACGGAGCTTCCTGCAGAACTCATAGACCCCGACGCCGTAGACATTCACGCCGTCAACAATTCCCCAATCGGCGACGCCGTCGGCGTTCATGTCGGGGCCGTACGGGTTCGCGGGTGCCTTCATGTGGCCGAAGTTGAGGACGTCGAACTCGAGGCCGTCGAACTTCTCCAGCTCGCCACCGGGCCCGAAGCGTTTGGCCAGGTCTTCCACCAGCACATCGCTGCACGTCCGGCCCTTCGCGTCCTTTGGGCATGTGGTCGAGTAGTTGTGGTACCACAGCAAATTGGATCGCCTCCCCCATGGCCCCTCCGTCACGTGCGGGGCGACGCACGTCTCGCCCGCCTTGAAGGCGATGGGCTTTGTGCCGAAGGCCCCTCGCTTCACCTTGATCGTCTTGGCCTTTGGGTCCACATCGAGGAGCTGCACCTGCTCGGAGATATGCCAGTTGCGCTTGCCGTCGGGGCCAACCTGGCAGATGCCGATGTCCATGTTCTTGTCGCCATAGCGTCCCATGTTCACTTTGAAGAATTTCGGGTCCTCGACGTGGACGATGGACTCCCCCTCCTCCGCCGGCAGGTCTTTCGTCAGGCCGCAGCCGGTGGTGTAGACCCAGTGACCGGCGAAGAACTCCTCGCACTGGAAGCGGGGATCGCGGGCGTTGCCGTTGTAGTGGAGGAGCACCACCTGGTTCGGGTGCATGGACTTGAACTTCGTAAAGTAGTTCATACAGTTGGGCATCGTGCGCGGTACTTCCTCATCGAGGCACTTGCCCATGATGCCGTTCAGGCGGCTGAAGATTGCGTCCCATTCCTCGAACGGCACCTTGCCCCTCCGCGACATGCCTTCGGTGGACCGGAAGAAGAAGGCGCGGGGGTAGCCCTTGTTCAGGATGTCCAACTTCGACAGGCGTTCGCCGGCAAGGCTGTGCGAGGAGACGAACAGGACCAAGGCAAGCAGGGCGTGGCAGGAGAATCGTCGCATGGGCGTTCCTTTCGCTGGGTCGTAACCATTTAGCCAAGTGTGTGTGGGCGCATTGAGGCGGAAAGGCCCTGTTATTGCGGGCGCGGTAATCTTGTCATTCGGTTGATGAGATTGCTTCGTCGCTACGTTCCTTGCAATGAGAGTATGAAAGCGCGCTATGGAGATGAGTATAGCCTTTGAGTCGCACAAATGCTATCCCCTTGCGTTCGTGGGGGATGAAAAAAGCCGAAGGGTTGACGAGTAGCGGGTCGAGCACGAACGAACCTATCTGGAACCATTCCCGGACGGCATACCCGTGGCCGTCGAGACCATCGAAAGCGGGTATCGGATCGTCGACGAGATCGAGGCGGCTCGAAAGGTCCCCCGCTCTCCCCTGCCGCGAAATCCCATACAACCTACTTGACATCCCGAAAACCGTTCCGATCCACCCCACGGCCCGTTGTGGTGGGTGCGGCCAATCAATTGACTTTTGCACTGGGCTGGGGTATAATGCCGCTTTGGCCCATCGGCTTGATCTTGGGAGGGCTGTGCGAGCTTTTCTTCGAAAGCTTTTGTGGATGAATCGCGGCAGCTTCCTGACCGCACTTTTTCTCGTGGCGCTGACCGTACGGGTGGCATTTGTCCTGACGCGTGAGGAGGCGCTCTATTTCCCGGATTCCAAGACGTACGATGCCATCGCACAGAACTTTCGCGCCGGGAAGGGGCTGATCCTCGACGAGAACTGGAAGGTTACGCGCCCTCCCCTGTATCCGGTATTCCTGGCGGGCTGCACCGAGGTCTTTGGCCACCGCATCGGGGCGGTTCGTGTCGTTCAGGCGGTCTTGGGGGCGTTTGTCTGTGTGCTGGTGGTGTTGCTGGGGGAGGAGACGCTGGACGAGGTAAGCGGCCGAGTCGGCGGGGGGATCGCTGCGTTCTACCCGTTCTTTATATTCTTTTGCGGCCTGTTGCTGACGGAGACGCTGTTCGTCCTCCTGTTCGTGTTGGCCATGTGGCTGCTGGCGAAGGCAGAAAAGGGACGGCTCTGGTGGGCCGTCGGGGCGGGCGTGGTGATCGGGGCGGGGATCCTGCTTCGATCGTCGCTGCTGCTTTTTTGGATATTCCTTGCGCCCTTCTGGGTGCTGTGGTTCGGGGGGGGAGCAGGCCGGGCGCTGCGGTCGTTGGCGGTGGGAATCGCCGCTACGACGGTGGTATGTACGCCGTGGGTGGCTCGGAATTATGTCGTCACCGGCGGACGTTTCGTGCCGACGACGCTGCAGGTGGGGCGGTCTCTGTATGAGGCGAACAACCCGGAGGCCACCGGCGGGCCGGGGATGCACGTGGTCGCGGAGGAGGCGGCGCGGCGAGACGCCGAGCGGGCCGGGAAGGGCCTGCCGCCTCTGACGGAATACGAGGACAACGCATATTTCCGGCGCAAGGCGCTGACGTACATGCGGCAGCACGTTGGGCGGACGTTGCGCCTCGCGGGGGTGAAGTGTGTACGGTTCTGGAATGGGATACCCAACTACAGCGGGTATCGGGGCTGGTTCTATATTGCGGTCAGTCTGCTGGCGTACGTGCCCGTCATGGGCCTTGCGGCGGTGGGCCTTGCGGCGGTGCGGCATCGTCTCTCTCGATGCGGGCTGCTGCTGGTCCCCGTGTTGTATTTCGGGCTGCTTCACATGGTCTTTGTGGGGTCGATTCGGTATCGAATGCCCGTGATGCCGTTTGTGATCCTTCTTGCGGGCGCCGGCGTGCGCAGCATGTTTTGGACGTCTGATGAAGACGGAAGAGAAGAAGACAAAGCAACCGAAGAAGAAGAGACGTAGGAAACTCGTCTTTCTGCTCATCGGCGCCGGGGCGCTCGGGGTGGTGTATGCCCTGTTTTTGCTGGCGGCCACGCCGGGGGACCTGAAAGAGCGGGTTCGGGCGGCGATCAAGACCTCCTTTGAGGGGAAGGTCTTCATCTCCCGGGTTCGGTTCAGCCCCCTCCGCGGGATCACCGTGCGCGACCTGCGCCTGACGGGGGAAAACGGAGAGCCTTTCCTCTACATTCGGAAGCTGGTCTTGCAGCATGACCTGACCGCGCTGCTCCGCCGGAAGCTGGTGATCACCAACGTCATCGCGGAAACGCCGCAGATCATGCTCACCTGCTCGCAGAAGGAGGGGTGGAACGTCCAGCAGTTGTTCAAATCGGGGGGCGGGTTCAATCTGAGCACGGAGAAGGCCGCCATTTCCTCGGTGAAGATCGTGGGCGGATCGATCAGCATGCGCGACGACTCGATGGGCCGGACGCGCTTCCCCTATTTCCTTTTCCGCGACATCAACATCTCCACAACGCCGGACAAGAACGACGCCTCGAAGCTCCACATCTATGGGTCCCTCGTGGACAACATCACCGGCGGCACGTGGCCCCTCTCCGGGACGCTGGACGCGGCCAAGTCGGCCGTCGAGCTTGCGGTGTCGAAGAAGGGCATTCGGCTCGACGAGAAGGTGCGGAAGAAGATTCCGCCGATCAACCTGGGGGCCTTCCATGAGGTGGCGGCGCTCGACGGCATGGCGAACCTCGACTTCAAGTTTTCCTACGCCTGCGCAACCCGGTCGCGCCTGCATTACGACCTCCGCCTCGGCGTGGAGAAGTGCCGCACCCGGATCGATAACTTCCCTTACACGATAGATTCCCTCCAGGGCGGCATCGAGCTGAGAGACGGGCAGGTGTCGCTCAAGGACATCCGCGTCGCCAGCGGCAATATCCGTGGGACAATCGAGGGAATTTTGTTTCCCGCCAAAGAGCGTGACGTGCGGCTCACCGCCAAGGACATCCGCATCGACGAAACGCTCATCGAACAGCTCGGCCCGCATTGGCGGACGACGATGGAGCGCCTGAAGTTGCGCGGCATGGCCGACGCCTCCTGCCGCATCACCGAGAGTCTTTCCGGTGAGACCCCCTTCGACTACTCGGTGAAGTTCGACCTCCGGGATTGTCAGGCCACCGGACCCGAGGTGCCCCTGCCCGCGGAGAAGGTCAACGGCGCCATCACCTGGAACGGCCAGGAGTTGTCCTGCCGCGGCCTGCGGGGAGAAACCCCCGCCGGCCCGTTCCGCGTTCGCGATACCACGCTCAACATGGACCTGGAAAGCCGGCGCTGCATCGACGTAGAGATGAAGGACGTGGCCATAGATCGGCTCCTTGCCGAATTCGTCGGCCGCAAGCACAACCTCCAGAAACAGATCGCCTCTTACAAGCCCGCCGGACGCGCGGACATCGTGTGCCGCATCTCGTGGGACGCCGGCGGCAAGAACACGGACTACGAGATCACGGCGGACTTCCGGGACCTTCGAATGACGTACCCCCGCCTGGACAGGCCCCTGGTGGGGTTCGCCGGGAAGCTGAAGCTGCGCAGCAACGAGCTGTACATCGAGACCGCATCGGGGACGTGCGGCAAGAACGCCATCTCGATTCGGGACCTGCGCACACGGCGCGACTCGGGCCATATCGTGTCCGGCCGGATCAAGCTGGAGGGATGGTCCATCGACAAGGACCTGAAGGCCTTCGTCCCCCGAGGCCCTCGATCCATCCTCGACGCCCTCAACCTGAAAGGGCATGTGAACATTGCTCATCGAATTGATCCCGATCCGCAGAAGACCGAGACCGTCATCCACCTGCTGGACTGCAGCGCGAAGTACGCCGCCGCCCCCTATCCCATCTACAACATCACCGGATGCATCACCTACAAACAGAATACACTTGTCTTCGAGAACGTAAAGGGCAACAACGGCCCGGCCGTCGTCGAGCTGAAGACGAAGCGCCTCGACCTGGCCAAACGGGGGCCGCTGCAGATCGAGCTGTCGGCCAAGAACCTACCCCTCGACACGCAGTTGAAGTCGGTCCTGCCCGAGTCGATCATCCCCTATTGGGACCAGTTTAACCCCACCGGCAGCGTTGATTCCGACCTGACCGTGGCCTTCACCGTTGGCGAGCCGAAGAAGGTGTCCGTCCGGACCGCCGTCCACTGGAATCGGAGCGGCCTCCAGTACGTGGACTTCCCCTATCCTGTCTCCGATGTGACCGGGACGCTGGAGATCTGGCCCGATCGCATTATTCTTAAGGACATCGCCGGCAAGGCCGGCACGGGGCAATTGAGGTTCCTCGACACCGTCATCTTCCGCGGCGGGGAGTACGGCTTGGACCTGAAGATCGAGGGCACCGACATGTCCCTCGACAACCGGCTTCGAGAGTGCCTCCGAAAGGACGTCCAGGCGGCGTGGAACATCGTCAACCCCTCCGGCCGGTTCAATTTCACCTGGCGGCAGACCAAGGGGCACGGCAAGGACGCGCCGATGGACTACTCCCTCCGTCTGGAGCTGACCAACGCGGAGATGACGTTCGCCTATTTCAAATATCCGCTCAAGCAAATGCGGGGGACGATCTATTTCGCCCACAACAAGGCGAAGTTCTCCAACGTGGTCGGACACAACGGCGAGGCAACGGTCGTGCTCTCCGGTTACGCCACCGGTGCGCCTGACGTGGGCGAGGACTTCGTGTCGCTCAAAATCGACGCCAAAAACGTCCCGCTCGACGAAGATCTGAAGCGCGCGCTCCCCGAGGAATACCACGAGGCATGGGAAAACCTGCGGCCCAAGGACCGCCCCGAACAGCAGGGCACCATCTCCGCCTCCGCACTCGTTCGCTATCGCGAATATGAGCAGGGGCAGGTGGTCATCACCTACGAGCTGGCCCCCCTCACCTTCCAGGACTGCCGCCTGGAGCTCGGCGAAGTGCCCATGGACAACATCAAGGGCGAGATCCGCCTCCAGGGGGAGGTCTTCCCCGGCGTGAAATCCGTATGGGACAACGAGGCGGAGGAAGCCCCCAAACCCAGCAGCGCCGCAAGCGGCTCGGTGAACCTTACCGAGATCAGCGTCGCCGGCAAGAGGTACACCGAGCTGCAAGTGCCCAAGTTCGTCGGCATGTTCTACGGCGGCAGCGATTTCGAGTTCCACGTCCCCTGGATTCAAGCCTATCTCTACGGCGGCCGGCTGACCGGAGAGATGAGTATAGATCGTGCCAAAAAGCGATATGACGACGAGGACATCCACTATACCGCTGTCTTCAAGGTGACCAATGTGAACACGAAGGACCTCGTCGATCTGTCGGGCGTGGATATCCGGGGGATCCGGGGGGTCCTCGAGGCCGAGTCCAAGGTCAAGGGCATCGGTCTGAGACCGGAGGCCCTGGAAGCCAGCGGCATGCTGACCATCGAAAAGGGCGACATGGGCAACCTGCCCCAGCACTTCGGCATTCCCAGCAGAATATTGCGAAGCACACGCTTCGATCGCCTCTTCATGAAGTACCGAATCAAAGAGGCCAAGGCCTATATCGACACGATCGAGTTCAAAGGCGAGGGGGGAGAACTCAAAGGCCGGGGACGCGTGCCGTTCAAGGACCAGCCCGCCGAGCTCATCTTCAGACACTACGGGGGAGGTCCCCTCGCCCGAGCCGTTAACGAGATATTCGGCGGGGAGCTCAAGGTCAAGATGGGCGGACGACTCGACGAACCCATCTGGAAGGTCGATCCCCTCGTCCCCCTCCGAAACCTCGTCCGCGGCCTGGCCTCCGTGCTGCAGATCGAGAAAAAAAACAAGGACGAGCCGGAGTGGGAGGAAAAATAGACGCGGCGCAAAGGCCATTGGCAGGGCCCTCGCATCCGGCCCATCGCTCGCAACGCGATTCGACTCAAAAGGCATGTTCTCGTGATCACAACCATTACCCTCAATACCGCACTTGACCGGACCATCGAGGTCCCCGATTTCAAGATCGGTGACGTGACCTCCGGCGCCATCATTGCCGAGCAGCCCGCCGGCAAGGGGATCAACGTCTCGCGCTGCCTGGCCGCTTACGGTACCGAGAACGCCCTCACGGGCTTCGTCGGCAGCCTCGAGGTCCCCCTCTACCACGACAGCTTTCGCGGCACCGGCGTCCAGACGCTCCTCGTGCCCGTCGAGGGCCGGACACGATTCGACACCACCATCCTCGACCCGAGGAACGGCACCGAAACACACATCCGCGAAAAGGGATTCCATGTCACCGAGACCGGCCTGCGGAAACTCGAGGCCGTCCTGGCCCGGATGGTCGATCCCGATGAAATCGTCGCCCTCTGCGGCAGCATGCCCCCCGGCGTCTCGCCCGAGGCCTTCGCCGGGATTGTCAAACAGTGCATCGACAAACCCGCCCGCGTCCTCGTTGACACCAGCGGCGAACCGCTCAGGGCGGCCGTGGCCCTTCGCCCCTATGCCATCAAGCCGAACGTGGACGAACTCCAGGACCTCGTGGGCATGGAGCTCAGCGACCGCTTCGAAATCCTTGAGGCCGCACTCTCTCTTACCCCCGGCATCCAGGTCGTCCTCGTCTCCCTCGGCAAGAACGGGGCCCTGCTGATCAAGGAGGGCTCGGCATGGCGCGCCGCCTGCCCCCTCGACCAAGGGAAGGTGGTCAACACCGTTGGATGCGGCGACGCCCTGGTCGCGGGCTTCCTGGCCGGCCTGGAGAAGAAGCTGACCGACGAGGAAACCGCTCGTCTCGCCGTCGCCTTCGGCACAGCGGCGGCCCTCACCCCCACCGCCGGGGACATCCGCATGGGAGACATCGAAGAAATGCTGAAGCAGACGACCGTGGAGAAGATGAGTTGACCCTGGTTCGAGTTCGTTTCGCTCCCTCACCCACCGGATACCTCCACGTCGGCAATGCGCGGACCGCCCTCTTCACCTGGCTCTATGCCCGGGCGCAGAAGGGCGCGTTTATCCTCCGTATCGAGGACACCGACCGCGAGCGGTCGAAGGAGGAATACGTCGAGGGCATCTGTCGCGACCTCCGCTGGCTGGGCATCGACTGGGACGAAGGCCCCGACGTCGGCGGACCCCACGGCCCATACCGCCAGTCGGAACGGCTGGGCATCTACAGAGAGCACGTGGACAAGCTTTTCGCGCTGGGCATGGCCTACTACTGCTTCTGCACCCCCGAGGAACTGGAGGCGCGCCGGAAGCTCGCCCTCGAGGCCGGCAGGGACCCGAAGTACGACGGCCGCTGCCGTGACCTGTCCCCCGAGCAGATCGAGAAGCGGAAGGCCGAGGGGCGAACGGCCTCCGTCCGGTTCAAGGTCTCGGGCGAGACGGTGGCCGTGGACGACATCGTCTATCGCACAATGACCTTCGACACGTCCCTGATCGGCGATTTCGTCATCGTGAAATCCGACGGCATGCCCACCTACCACTTCGCCGTGGTGGTGGACGACGCGCTGATGGAGATCACCCACGTCATCCGCGGCGAAGGCCACATCTCCAACACCCCGCTCCACGTCCTCCTCTTCAAGGCGCTGGGATACGACCTGCCCCGATTCGCCCACATGGCCCATACCCTCGGCGCCGACGGCGGCAAGCTGAGTAAGCGCCACGGCGCATGCTCCATCGCCGAGTACCGCGAGATGGGCTACCTGCCGGAGGCCATCGCGAACTACATCGCCCTCCTCGGCTGGTCGCCCAGGAAGGACACGGACATTTTCTCACTGGACGAAGGCATCTCGATCTTCGATGTGAAGGACCTGGGCAAGGCTTCCTCGCGGTTCGACAAGGCCAAGCTCGACTTCATCGGCGGGCATTACATCCGGGAAGCCGATCTCGACCGCCTGGTCGATCTGGCTATCCCCTTCTTGACAAAGACGGGGTACATACGCGAAGATGAGGACGTTGATCGGGCGAAAATAAAGGCGATCGTTGACGCCGTCCGCTCGCGACTGTCCCATATGGGGCAAATTGCGGACGAGGCACGAGTGTTCTTCGAGGCTCCCGCCCTTGACGCGGATGGCAAAGCCGCCCTCGCCGACGGGGACGCCCGGAAGGTGCTGGCCGCGGCCGGGCAGATGCTGGAAGCGGACAGCGTCGAATCACTGATCGCCTCGGTGAAGGCAATCCAGAAGGAAACCGGCGTGAAGGGAAAGCTGCTCTACATCCCCTTGCGCATTGCGCTGACAGGCGAAGACCACGGACCGGAGCTGGACCTCATCGCCCCGATCCTCGGCACGGAGGAATGCCGAAGGCGCGTCCTGTCGGCACAGGATGGATAGGAAGAAAGGTTCCAAGACATGGCACTGACGTTCTACAACACCATGACCAGGCGGAAGGAGGAGTTCCAGCCGCTCGAAGAGGGCAAGGTCAGGATGTACAACTGCGGCCCGACGGTCTACGACTTCGTCCACATCGGCAACTGCCGGTCGTTCCTCATGGCCGACCTGCTCCGCCGCTACCTGGAGTACCGGGGCTACGAGGTCACGCAGATCATGAACATCACCGATGTCGGCCACATGGTCGGCGATCGCGACCAGGGCGAAGACAAGATGGAGAAGTCGGCCCGCGAGCAGGAGAAGGACATCTGGGAGATCGCCGGGTTCTACATGGACACGTTCTTCGAGGACATCAAGGCCCTCAACTTCCGGAAGGCGCACCTGTATCCCCGCGCCACGGAGCACATCCCGGAGATGATCGAGATGGTGAAGAAGCTCGAAGAGCTCGGCTACACCTACACCATCAGCGACGGCGTCTATTTCGAGGTCGAGAAGTTCCAGGACTACGGCAAGCTCTCGGGCAACACCGTGGAGCGCCTCGACCCCGGATCGCGGGTGAAGGTGAACGAGGAGAAGAAGAGCCCCATCGACTTCACGCTCTGGATGAGGGGCGACGACTTCCTGATGAAGTGGGACAGCCCCTGGGGCGCCGGGCGGCCCGGATGGCACATCGAGTGCTCGGCCATGTCGATGAAGTACCTCGGCGAGTCCTTCGATATCCACACGGGCGGGGAGGATAACGTTTTTCCTCATCACGAAAACGAGATCGCCCAGTCCGAGGCCGCCACGGGCAAGCCCTTCGCCAAGTACTGGCTCCACGCGCGCTACCTGCTCGTGGACAACCAGAAGATGTCGAAGTCACTCGGCAACTTCTATACCCTCCGCGACCTGCTGGAGAAGGGCTGCGACGCCATGCAGATTCGCTACGCCCTCATGAGCACGCACTACCGGCAGCCGCTCAACTTCACGATGGAGGGGCTGGAGGCCGCGAGGCATTCGATTCAGCGCGTCCGGGACTTCATCGCGCATCTCCGAGGCGCGGCGGCCGAAGGAAACTTGAGCGACGACGTGAAGCAGCTCGCGGAGAAGACGTTGGCGAGATTCGAGGAAGGCCTCGACGACGACCTGAACATCTCCGTCGCGCTGGCGGCGATCTTCGATCTGATCCATGAGGTCAATCGCTTGGACATCAATAAGGCCGATGCGGAACATGTCCTGTCGTTCATGGCCAAGGTGGATGACGTGCTCGGTCTGCAGTTCCTGGCCGAGGAGGAATCGCTCGACGAGGAAATCGAGCGCCTCATCGAGGAGCGCAAGCAGGCCCGCGCCAACAAGGACTTCGCCCGCGCCGATGAGATCCGCGACGGCCTCCTGGCTCGGGGCATCATCCTCGAAGACGGCCCGGACGGCACGCGGTGGAAGAGGAGATGACATTGTCCGACTCCATTCTCGCACAACCCATGACCATCGGCGGCCTGACGATCAAGAACCGGTTCGTCCGGTCCGCCACCGCCGAGCGTCTCGCCAGGAAGGATGGCTCCTTCGGCGACAAGATGGTGGACCTCTACCGCACCCTGGCCGGGGGGGGGACGGGCCTCATCATCACCGGTCACTCCTTCGTCCGCCTCGACGGCAAGGCCAGCGCCCGGATGAGCGGCATCGACACCGACGACAAGGTCCCCCTCTGGCGCAAGGTCACCGACGCGGTCCACGACACCGATGCGAAGATCGCCATCCAGATCAACCACGCCGGCCGCCAGACCACGGAGGCGACGATCGGCGAGCAGCCCATGGCTCCCTCGCCTGTCCCGATGGAGGCCACGGGCACGACCCCGCGCGAGTTGACGCGCGACGACATCCTCGGCATCATCGACGCCTACGCCCAGGCCGCACGGCGCGCGAAGGAAGCCGGCTTCGACGCGGTTCAGCTCCACGGCGCACACGGCTACCTCATCAGCCAGTTCAACTCGCCTTACCTGAACATTCGTGATGACGAATGGGGCGGGTCGCCGGGGAACCGGCGGCGATTTGTCCTGGCCGTCTACGACGCCGTGCGGGGGGCCGTTGGCGAGTCGTTCCCGGTCTTCATCAAGATCAACTGCCGCGATTGCGTGGACGGCGGGCTCGAACCGGAGGAGAGCAGCCGGATCGCCGCCGCGCTGGTCGAGAAGGGCCTGTGCGCCGTCGAGATCAGCGGCGGGACGGGGGACGTCTGGAACGAGATCATCCGCACGGATGTCCGGCCCGGGAAGAATGAGGCCTACTTCGAGTTGCACGCGAAGCCTTTCCGCGAGACCATCGATGCGCCCCTGATGCTGGTGGGCGGCATGCGCAGCCCGTCGGTCATGGAGCGGATCGTGTCGCAGGGCGTTGCCGATTTCGTTTCCCTGTGCCGGCCGCTCATCCGCGAGCCGGACCTGCCGGCACAAATACTTGCCGGCCGAACGGAACCCGCGAAGTGTATCTCATGCACCAAGTGCATGGCCACGCGAACCTGCCACCAGGAACGAAAAAATCCGACACGAAACAGGCATGACTGAACAACCCAGCACGAGCAAAGTGAACGCGGTTTCCGAAGCCATCATCATCCTCGCACTGGTTGCCGCCGCCTTCACCATCGGCCTGCTCTACATCCTCCAGATTCGCTCCAACCCCTTCTTCCGGGACCTTTCCCCCGCCACGGACATGGCGACCTACGATGACATTGCGCGCAAGATCAGCGGCGGCGACCTCCTCGCCGGCACGGGCACCGAGTCGCCCCTGTACCCCCGTGTGTTCCTGCCGCTCGTCTACCTCGCCACGAGGGGCGATCTGCTCTTCGTGCGGTTTGTCCAGGTGGCCCTGAACGCGCTGAACGTCCTGCTGATTTACGTTATCGCGAAACGTCTTTTCGCCAGGCCCACCGGCCTCGCGGCCGCGGTGATCGCCATCTTCTATATCCCGTTCCTCGTCTACAGCGGCGCGATCCTGAGCGAGACGCTCCTCAACACAACAATCCTCGTGATGATGCTCATGCTCCTCGATCTGCGTCTCGGCAGGGAAGAAACCGCACCGGCGTCGCATTTCCTCATCGCCGGCCTGACCCTCGGCCTGGCCACGGCGGCCAAGCCGACGGTCATCGTATTCGCCCCCTTTGCGATCCTTTGGGTCGCTCTCCACGCAAAGGGCGATGCGAAGCACCGCGCGGCGCGAGCGGGGATCTACCTCGGCGGCGCGGCAGCGGCGATGATCCCCTTCGTCGTGTGGGGGTGGTTTCTCACGGGCAGCCTGACGCCGCTCCGGGGCAACAGCGGTACCATGTTCCTCATGGGCAACAACCCGACGGCCACCGGCGCATACGGTGAGCCGCGGGGCGAGATCGGGCGCGTGTTCCGAGAGGCGTGCAAAGGCAAATCCATCGCCGAGCAGGATCGGCTCGCTTACAGGCTTGCGCTTCACTTCATCCGCACAAACCCCGGGCAGTTCGCAAAGCTGCTGGTCGAGAAGACGAAGCTCTTCTGGGGACACGAGGAGGTGGGAAACAATCTGTCCGTGACCTACTATCGGCAGATCTCTTTTCTGGGCTATCCGCCCTTTCTCTCGTTCGGGCTGATCCTGCCGGCGGCGATCATCGGGGCGTTCCTGGCCATCCCGCGCGTGCGGACGGTCTGGATTCTCTATGCGTTCATCCTTGTGTACTCCGTTACCATCATCCTGTTCATTGTGGTGGGTCGGTATCGGCTGGCCGTTGTTCCCTTCCTCATTATCTTCGCCGGGCACTGCTGCGCGATGATCGGCCGCTGGTTCGCCCACCGGCGGTTCCGGCCTGCGCTGGGGGTCATAGGCATCATGGCGCTGCTGATGGTTTTCCTCTACACCGGCTATCTTTGGCGAGCAATCTATCCGATCATCGAGGGCCCCCTCTCCAGGCTCGGGTACTCCTGGCGGGTGCTTGCGGTGGACACGAACAAATACCTCATCAAGGACGACACGCCCCGGCCGTCGCCGTACGGCGTTACACTCGAATCGCCGATGGCGGCCCGGAAGATCCTGTTTGTTCCGGAAGACATACTGGATCGTGCGGAGAAGGTCGTGCTGACGATCGACTGCGGCATGACCAAGGACGCGAAGTGGCGGGTGGGCGTGAACGGGGCGTTCACAGAGGCCCCCATCCCCGAGGGCCAGCCAAGCGGCGTTATGGGTACGGTGACGATCCCGATCAAGTCCGAGGTGCTCCGGGCCGGCGAGAACGAAATTGTGGTGGAACCGCAGGCCGGCAGAATCCGAATCGCCCTGGATGATGGCTACGATTTCGACCGGTCGTCGGTGCGTGACGCCGAGGGCAACTGGCGCACCGACCGGCTCGATGGGCAGACCTGCAAGACCTACCGCAGCCTCCACATCGCCGACGGTGAGTTTCGCATTCGCCTGGAGATCACCGTCAAGCGCCAGGTCCCGGCGTAGCGGACCGGAGAAAGAGACTACTTGTGCTTCTTGGCCGCTCTCCCCTTGCCCCGACGGGGCGCACCTTTCTGGTCTTTTTGGGTATCTTTTTCCTTGGCGTCGGGACCGATATATTTGCTCTTGATGAGTTTCTGCTTGATCACCATCTCCTCGTCCATGCCGTCGAGTTTGATGGCGATCTCTTTGTCGTCTTGCCGAATGAGCTTGAAGTACTCGTACTTTTCGCCGGTCTTGAGCTCGATGAAGCTTTTCTTGTCCCTGATCCGCTTCAGGATGTCGGCCTTCTTGATGGGCATTTGGCACACCCCCTTGACGTCCAGAACGACCTCCGTATCGTTCTCTCGAATCACAAGCCCCTTCCACGTCTCCCCCTTCTTCGTGATGATGGTATCGGCCAGGGCGGAAATCGAGAGCGTCAGTAGAAGCGCGGTCCCGACAACAGGCCATGTCTTGTGCGGCAACATCAGAAAACCCTCCTCCCTTGAACTCATGGTCGGCAGCACGTCGGTACCTTAAAGTATACCCGGATTCCCCAAGATGTCAAGCCCTCCCGGTCAGGCACACCCGGAGCTCCCTTCGCGCCTCTTCGATGTGCTGCACGTCCAGGGCCGCCCGCGCCGCGGCCAACGCCTCGCGCTGGCGTTGGGTGAAGACAATCGGGCCGGCCGGGTCGCATTCCTCCCCGCGGTATCGTCGAACGATGGCGCCTTCGAGGGCATCAAGGCCCTTGCCTGTCAATGCCGAAAGAGAGACGACCTGTCCCCCTGCAATCTCCTGAACGTCCCAGACGGGGGGCCTATCCGCCTTGTTCGCGATGAGGACGGCCTCGCAGCCTTGGGTCATCCAGAAAAGCTCCTCATCCTCCGCATCGAGGGGCGCGGACAGGTCGAGGACCAGCAGGATGACGTCTGCCCGGCCAATCTCCGTCTTGCTCTCCGCCACCCCAACCGCCTCGATGCCGTCGGCCGCCCGGCGGATGCCCGCCGTGTCGATGATCTCGAAAGGGACGCCCCGGAGCTCGGCCGTCTCGCTGATGGCGTCGCGAGTGGTGCCGGGGAGGTGGTGGACGATGACGCGCTCCTCGCGAAGCAGGGCGTTGACAAGTGTGGACTTCCCGACGTTGGGCTTGCCCGCGACGACGATCCGCCGGGGCGTGCAGAGGGCCATCCCGAAGTCGGCGGTGGCGAGGACGGCATCCAGACCTTCGCGCGTGACACGCGCGTCGGGTTCCCGCATCATCTCGGCAATCCGGCCGGAGAGGGCGCCGTTGTATTGCCCCAGAAGCATGTGGACGGCCAGCCGTGTTGGGGCCTGCGGAAGCAGGCGTAGGGCCTCACGGTGGATTTCATCAAGGTCGCGGCCCGTCGTTTCAGCCAGAAGTTCCTCGGGCCCGGCGGCCTGGACCCCGGCCCGGCAGACCCGACCGAAGATCTGCTTCACTGCGGCGACGCCGCCGTGGCAGTTGATCTCGACAAGTTGGCGGCGCGGGCAGACGCGGAGGATCACCTCGTCGATAGGGCCGTCGTTGTCGTGGACAAAGCCGTGACAGAGCCGGCCTTCGGCGACAACGGAGAGATCGCGGGGCCGGGTCGGCCGGAAAATATCCTCGGCGATGGGAACGGCGCGGGCGCCGAGGACCTGGATGACGCCGATGCCTCCCTCGCCGAGGGGAGTGATGACGGCGGCTATGGTGTCGGCGCGTTGGATTTTCATTTGACAGGGCGGACCAAGTGTGTCATATTTGACTAATAAAGCTCGGTGTTCCGTTCATGCAGGATAGACACGGGTGATAGATCCAAAGGTCAAGAAGGTGCTCCTGGGCGTGGGGTTCGACGCAGAGGACGAGCATAAGCGCATAACCACGGGGAAGAACTTCTTCCTCGCGGGCGGCTCCAAGGAGACCCACGAGTGCATGCAGGAGAAGGCCATCAAGTTCAACGAGGAGCTCGACAAGCGCGGCAAGACGGTGGATGAGGTCTGCAGCAAGGAGTTCCAAGAGATCGCCGATCGCCTGGATATGCACATCCTCTCACCCAAGCACGAGGGGAAATAGCGCCTCTCTCTCCGCCCTGTGCGCCCTCACTTGCGCTTCTGCTCCAATGCCTTCATGCGCCGTTTGGCCTGATTTCTGACCGACTCGTGGACGTTCCGGTCTCTTGCCAGTTTCTTCAGGTCTATGTCGCGCAGCTTCTTGACGAGCGGGGCGGCTGCGTGGCCGGGCGTCTTGGGGTTCAAAACGATGGCCTTGGCGATGGGGTACTGGTTCGTCCACTCGTTCCGGCTGGCGATTTCCTCGAGCACTTCGGTATTGACGGACTTCATCGAGGCAATGCTCTCCACCTGCCCCGCGGTGGTTTTGGGCGACTCCAGCACAGCCAGCCCGAGGCGCCGGTCGGGGTTGCGGACAAGGATCATCCGCTCGGAGTCGGACCCCTTCTTGGCCATGAAGATTTTCTCAGAGAACTTCATGTTGGCAAGCTGGCTGGTGAGTGTGCCCCGCTTCTTCGCTTTTTTCTTGGTTTGCTTCTTGTCGACGGGCTTCTTGGCGCCCAGGCCCTCGTTGCGGGCGATGGCGGCCTTGATCTCCTCGGACTGCGCGATGCGGTCTTTGTACTCCTTGAGGACGGATAAGGTCTCAGGCGTCGCCCGAGCCGCCACGCGGGCAATGGCCACGTCGGAGCACGACGGGTTCTCCATCACCGCAGTGACGACCTCTCTCTCGTCGGCGAACTTGGGCGCCACGTGGTAGAAGACCGGATCCGGCGTTCCCATGTCCTCCATCACGGCCCGGATGACAACGCTCGGCAGCTCGCTGATGCTCTCGAGGGCCTGCTGGCGGACCTCCATGTTCGGATCGGTCACCAGCTCGATCAAATTTTCCACGGGCATGGACCCACCGCGCGGCAGATAGCGCTTGGCGAGAGCGATGCGCATGGGGGCGCTCAGCTTGCCCTCCTCCAGCTCCTTCAGCGTCTTGGCGGAGAGCTCCTCCCGTTTCTTGACATCTTCCTCCTCCTGGAGTCTCTGCTCGTCCACCCGGCGCATGCCCTCCATGACGAGGCCGGAGATGGACTCGATGACCGTCTCGGGCACGTCGCCCTTCGCCACCTCGATCTCGAACCCGCCGTGCAGCCAGGTCAGTAGCTCGAAGATCGCTTCGTCGCCCTCGGTCTCGCCGAGCTTGGCATGGACCGCCCGGCCGCTGCGCAGATGCACGATCCCCGTCTCGCCGTTCTTCTCCAGCCGCAGCACGGCGTTTCGATGGTTCATCTCGAAGAGTTGAAGGATCTCCGTGGCCGACAGGAGATCCAGGGGGCCTTTGATGTGGTGGGCGACGCTCAGGGAAGGGGCTTCAATCCCCTCGCTGGCCTGGAGGCCGGCCATGAGGATGTCGAAGTTCGAGCCGCGGATGGTGCGCTTGGGCTCCTCGGTGAGTTCAACGAGCTCGAAATCGCTCTCCACCCAGTGGAAGAGCTCGATGACGGCCTCGTTCCCCCGGAGATTGTCGCATTGGGCATCGGTGAGGACGCCGTCCTGGATGAAGATGTCACCCCGCCGGCCGCGCTCGGTGATGGCGAGGCGGATGTCGCGACGGTGGATCTCGAAGATCTGAACCAGCTCGAACAGTCCGGCCAGATAGGTCCGCCCGATGACATGCTCGGCCATGCGCCTTCACCTCACAAAGAAGAAATTCCCCGGGACACAGAAATGTTATATTAGCAGGGGGAGGGCGCGGTGTCAACAGTCTGTGTCGGAAAAAGGGGGGACGCGCGAGATCGGTCAGGCGGGGACTGGAACGCTGGAGAATTTCACTTTTGCAATAATCTGATGCGCTCCGGTTCCGATTTTTCGAGACCTTCCTCTCCGACTCGATTCCGATCAGCGCAATCGGCGCCAGTTCGCACAAAACGCTTGACAGGAGAGGAAAGGCGGTATAGAATTGTTCTATCGGTCGGCACGAGGGGAAGCCTTGCCCCCCCGATCCTCACGCCAAGGCTATATCGACAGCATGGCAGTGGGCCTGCGTGGCGTTGCGCATCAACTGATGATAAGGCGGCATTTGAGCGGAAATTCCTGCAACATGCTCCGCCGCAATGAGTAATGCTGTGGTCTTGCCTGCTCGTGCACGTCTTGTGCACATGTGAGCGAGGGCATGGTATTTGCATAAGATCGTGACGAGTCGATCGCAGTTTGCCTGTCGGGGCTGCCATACGTGCATGTGGCACGTGTCAGAATTGGCGACTGAGGAGCCCAAGATGAGTGCCGACCGCCGCATCCACCACCGGCTGCGCATCGAGGAACTCGAGGCGCGGGTGGTGCCGGGCATTGCCTATCCAACGGCCTATGATCAGTATCTTCTCGAGCTGGTCAACCGGGCGCGCCTGAACCCCACCGCCGAGGCCGCGCGCTATGGCATCGACCTCAACGAGGGCTCGCCATCCCCGACGATCTCGTCCTCGCCCAAGCAGCCCCTTGCCTTCAACCTGAATATCATCGAGGCCGCGCAGCAGCACAGCGCGTGGCAGGGGAGCGTGGGCTACATCAGCCATGTGGGCGCGGGCGGTACAATGCCGTGGGATCGGATGGCCGCCTCTGGTTACACGAACTACGAGGGGGCGGGAGAGAATATCGCGATGTGCTGGGTTGGGGGGACGCAGACGGCGGCGGTGGCCTACGCGCACGAGCTGCTCTTCGTGGACTCGGATGTTGACGGGCGCGGCCACCGCGTCAACATGCTGAGAGACAGTTACAAGGAGATCGGCGTCGGCTGCTGGTTCGGTCAGATCAACGGGGAAGATTATCTCATTGCCACCGAGGACTTCGGTTGGCGCAGCGGCAACAGCTTCTTTACCGGCGTCGTCTACACCGATGACGTGGTGGACGACGACTTCTACACCCCCGGCGAGGGGCTCGGCGGCGTCACCATTACGGCGAACCGACATGGCGGCGGGTCCTACGTGATGGCCACCTGGGGCTCGGGGGGATACTCCCTGCGCGTGCCCAGCGGCACGTACGACATCACGGCCTCCGGCGGGGCCTTCGGGACGGCAACGCAGACGGACGTCTATATCGGGGGCGAGAACGTGAAGGTGGACTTCACCGCCGGAACGGTCAGCCGACCGGACCTGCAGGTCACGTCCGTCGATGCGCCCGCCACGACAGACCAGGACACATACTTCGATGTCTCCTGGACGGTGCGCAATGGCGGCGCCGGAGCGGCCACAAGCGCCTGGACCGACGGCGTCTACCTCTCGACCGACTCGACCATTACGCCGTCCGACACCTTGATCGGGACGTTGGACCACACGACCACGTTGGACCCAAGCGGCCAATACACGGAGACCATCTCCGTCCAGATCAACACGCCGGGCACCTACTACGTGGGTGTCATTACCGACGCTGCCGGCAGGCTGCTGGAGGAAAACGAGGGCAACAACACCGGCTATGACCCGATCCAGATCACCGTGCGCGCCCGGCCGACTATCGGCAGCCTGACGGACAGCCCCGATCCCGTCCCGCCGGGCGGCGGGGACCTGACGCTGACGGCGAACGGCGTGAGCGATCTCGACGGGACCGTGACTCAGGTCGCGTTCTATCGCGACCTGAACGGCAACGGCGTTCTCGATGTGGGCACAGACGACCTCCTTGGTACGGACAACAACAGCGCCGACGGTTGGAGCTGGACGGGATCGACCGCCGCGATTCCGTACGGCGTGCACAGGTATTTCGCTCAGGCCACCGACAACGACGGTCTTCTGAGCAACACGGCCTCCACCACGGGCACGGTGGGCTATCCGGACCTGACACTGACGATTGACGACGTAGATTGCGAGACGCCCGCGCAGGTGGGCCAGGACTTCGACATTTCCTTCACTGAGGACAACAGTATCCCCATCCCCACGGGACAGTTCCACGTGGATTTCTACATGTCCCAGAACACAACGGCGGGGGACGGCGACGATGTGTTCCTCGGGAGATACACGGAGACCGGCGGCCTGGCCGCCAGCGGCAGTCGCAGTCGGACGCAGACGTTCACGATCCCCGACGGCACGGCCGTGGGGAGCTATTATGTCTATGGCCTGATGGATGCCGGCGGGGATGTGACCGAGCTGGACGAGGGAAACAACGAGGCATGGACCGCGGCGACGGAGTTCGATGTGATCAACGCCCGGGTGCTCCGCGCCAGCGACCCGATCATGACGTTCATCGACGGGGACGGGGATACGCTGCGGGTCATGTACAAGGGCGATGGATATGCCGTCATCACCGACGCAAACAACGAGCGTCCGGACCTGAACAGCACCGACATCGCCCGGATCGAGATATTCAACAGCACGCCGCTTACCCGCCTGACCGTCCAGGACATGGATTCCAAAAATACGCCGAACACCCTGACCCTCGGCACGGTGATAACCGGCTCGCTGAAGTCGATCCAGGTCATAAACCGCGGCGGGCGGATCGCGAATACGCACATCACCGTCACCGGCGATCTGTTCAAGGCGATGCTGACGGGCAACGTAATCGACTCCTCGCTCACCGTGACCGGGACATCCGCGATGTTCAAGATCGCGGGCAACATGGACCAGACGACAATCTCCGCCGGCGGAGATCGGCTGAAGGTCATGGTCAACGGCAAAATGACAAACGGATCGATCATCGACGTCACCGGGGCCACATTCAATCTCAACGTAAAGGGTGCGCTGAACGACAGCGTCGTGACAGCAGAGAATATGACGTTCTTCCGCGCCGGGTCGATGAGCGGCGCGACGGTGACCGGAACGACGTCGCTTGTCCGGGCCTACTGCATGGGCGACATGGCCGCATCAACGTTCGTCTCCAATTCCGACACGTCGTTCTTCATGGTCCGCGGGGACGTGACGGTCGCCGCCCCGGGCGACCAACCCTTCCAGGTCCTTGGCGGGCACAATCTCGACCGGCTTATGATTATGGGCAGCGTCAACGGGGCCGCGATCAACATCGGCGGCGACCTGGGCTTCGCAAAGATTTCGGACCGGAAGGGAAAGAGCGCCGACAACATGAGGATCACCATTGGCGGAAATTTGAGCAAGAACCTCTTCCTCGGGACCATGACAACGGGGACCATCGCCATCACCGGCACGGCCAAAATGATCTTCTGGAAGGGGACCGTCACGGACAGCGACATCGACGTCTCGGGCAGCGTCGGCACGATGAGGGTCTTCGGCGCGGTCACGGGCACGACGGTGGACCTCCTGGGCGGGGTGGAAAAGAACCTCCAGTTCATGGGGCAGATAGACAGCACGACCATCAACGTCACCGGCGGCTGCAATATGGCCCGCCTGCGTGGGATGACGAACTCCAGCGAACTCACGATCTCCGGCGATACGCGGATGTTCATGTGCACCGGCGCGGTGGAGGGGACGTCGTCCGTGTACATCGGCGGGACGACACGCTCCTTCAAGATCAGCGCGGGGCTTCGGGGCGGCTCGAGCGTCACGCTCGACGGCGATGTGGACAAAGGCATGATCTCCGGGCCAAAGGACGGCGACAGCGTGTCCTGGGATTCGACGGTCACGCTCAACAGCAGCCTGACCAAGATGCTGATGTTTTCGGGAACGCTTCAGGGGATCGTGGACATCACCGGGACGGCGGCGGAATCGAGCATCAGCGTCAAGGGCAACCTCACCGGACAGTTGATCGCCGCCGCCTTCGGCAACGTGAGCATCAACGGTAGCTTTAGCGGGCAGATCGGCGACGCCGGTACGGTCGCAGGCGTGGACAACATGCTAAAGATCAACACACCCGGCGGTGGCGGCGCCCTCCTGCCCGACGAGAACATCTTCGCCACGCGGATGGGGTACCCATAGTCCGAGCTACTCTATGTCCAGCGACCGGATGAGGTGAAGTTGAAATCGAGCTCGCCTTCTTGTTTTCAGCCGCGTTTACCCTTGGCGATCTTGTGACGGAACGTTCCCTACAGTTGAGGGGCTCTCCCGACGAAATTAGCTGGTATATACCTTTCCTTCTGCCACAACCGTGGGCGACAGAACATGATAGGACTGCGCGCCCATCCCTTTTCTTAATATTTTTCCCTTGACATTGATTTCAATCCCCTCTACACTTATTTTTGTTGGTACAGTTTGTTTCACTTTTTGAGAAACGGTAGTGGTATAGCACTCTTTGAAGGGAGGGGTCTTGGTATGAAGAAGTGGTTGTTTGGATTGGCTGTGGTATTTGCGGTTTCGCTGATTTTGGGCTGTGCGGAGAAGCCGGCGCCAAAGAAGGCAAAGAAGCCAGCGGTGAAGAAGGAACAGCCAGCAGCGAAGAAGGAAGAATCGGCAGCAAAGATGGAGGGGTCGGCAGCGAAAAAGGAAGGGTCGGCGGCGAAGATGGAGGGGTCGGCAGCGAAGAAGGAAGGGTCGACCAAGAAAGAAGAACAAGTGAAAAAAACAGAGCCGACCAAGACTGCCCCGGCGCCTGCCCCAAAACCTGCGGCGAAAAAGCCCGCACCTAAGCCGGCGGCGAAGAAACCTGCAGCGAAGTAAGGGCCTTAGTCGAGTCGTAGCGGAAAGTAATTCAGGGAAAGGGTCTCAGACCCTTTCCCTGTCTTTTTCGGCGTCTCAATCCGAATTGTAACGAGTTACTCTCGAATCTCGACGACGGTGCCGCGGGGGATGGCCCAGAAGATGGACTCGATTTCTTTGTTGTGCATGCGGATACACCCGCTGGAGACGGACTTACCGATGGAGCTCGGGTCATTCGTGCCGTGGATGCCGAGTCCATTACCAAAACCCATCCAGCGTGTGCCGATCTCATGGCGGGGGTCGCCGAATTTGATGACTTCCTTCGTCACGGGGTGAGTCCAGTCCGGATTGACGAGCTTGGTCTTGATCTTGTAGGTCCCCGGCGGCGTCTTGCCCGGCTTCCCAACGGCCACGCTGAATTCGGCGAGAACATCCTCACCGCTCAGAATCCGCAGCTTGCACTCGCTTTTGTCCACGACGATCTTCACCGGACCTTTGCATACCTTGAGCTCCTGCCCGATGGAGATGTTGTCGTCCTTCAGGCCGTTGAGTTGCTTGATGAAGGGCACGGCGGTGCGGTGGCGCTTGGCGATGGACCAGAGGGTGTCGCCCTTCTTGACGGTGTAGGTAATGATGTCGCCCCGACAGACGGGGCAGGCAAAAGCGGCAAGCCCAATGGCGACCGCCAGCCACGTTCGCATTTGCGAAAGACTCATGTCCGGATCAACTTTCGTCATTCAACCGTGGATGTCCGGTTAGATGATACCGACATCATGTTGATTTGTCAAGTGCGCGAGGCGCGAACCCCTCTACTTGAAGCCCCTGATGGTGAAGTCGATGTCGTCGATGTAAAGCTCCGCTTCGATGTCCTCGCCCTTCGGCTTGGGAACCACGAAGCGTGCCTTCCGGGCTTCCGCCGGGGTGGTGAATTGCACGTGAAGGCGCTGCCACTCGCCGGGTTTCTTCGTGTCGTAGGCGGATGACTCGGCCGTGCAGAGCGCCTTGCCTGCCCGGTCGGCCTGGACCACGGCGAAGCGCATCGGCGCCGAGCCGGTCGTTCGGACGACCTTCATCCACGCCTCGAACCGGTATTCCGCGTTGGGCAGGACCATGATGTCCCGAGTCTTCACGAAATGATCGGCGCCGGACTGCTTGCCCGACACCTTCGCGCTGCCCACGAGGGGCAGCTTGTCGGTCATCGCGGAAACGGCTTCCTGGTAGCGTTTCCATCCCGGATCCGGCCGGACATCGTCGGTTACACGCTTGATCTGCATCCCGGGCGCGGGCGTCCAGCCCGATGTCCCGCCGAAGGTGGTGTATTCAAACACAGGATCCACGGGGGACCAGTTCGGGTCGAGCTGTACAATTTCTCCGACCGGCAGGTCCGGGTACTTTTCCTTGTCGCCGAGGATCCGGTAGGAGTACTGGGGCATGGCCTTGCCGTCGTCGGTCGTGTAGGGCTCGGGGCCGAAGTTCACAATCAGGCTCAGCCCGTTGCCGAAGTCGCTTCGCTGCACGCGGTGGTCGTCGGTGAGGTAGCGATGGGCGACAAGCTCCTCGAAGCCAACGGCCCTATTCCACCGGCCCACGTGCCGCCAGGCCTCGGCGAAGCGATCCATATTGACGTAGAAGAAGCTGCGCAGTCCTCCCGGCCGAATGAGCCACAGGGGCATGGAGCCGTAGAGCATGTTCAGCAGGTTCCGCCGCTGCCAGGTGTCGGGGAAGGCGGTGGGGTTATCGCCCCACCACCAGGTTGTCACAACGGCGTCGCCGTAGACAAGCTCCCAGAGGGGGATGCGGCGTTTCTCGCCGTAGCCGATCTCGTTGTAAAGCTCCGTCGGCGTCAGCTTGGAGTGGCTTGACAGGTTGGACAGGCCCTTGATGCCGAAGGACCACGTGACGGTGCTCATGATGCCCTCGAAGTAATCGCACTCCGGCAGGGCCCAGTCGTGCCCTGCCTCCGATCCCATGATGACGCCGTCGTTCAGCCCGCCGAGGAAGCCGAACTGCTTCCGACGGACCTTCGCATCCTCCGTTCGGGTGAGGGGGTGTTTCGGATCGTAGCACTCCATGAGCCCCATGGCCGTGGTGACATCGAGGAAGTAGGCCCCGTATCTATTCCGTTCGATCTCTCCTTTGGCCCGATCGTCCCTTCCCATCACGCGCAGGCAGGCCGTCGCGCAGGGGCGGTATCGCAGCCGCACCTTTTTCGTCTTCGGATCGACGACGCGATAGCCGACGGTAATGGTAGAGCCGTCGGCCTTCTTCAATAAGTCCGCCGGGAAGTCCCATCCGAGGACAGTGCCCTGCTTTTTCATCCACTTCGACGTGGCGAATTGCGGGTCGAGGACGTCCATGTAGATGTCGTATCGGCCCGGAATATATCCCAGCTCGCGGGCGAGGTCCACGTACTTCTTCGAGTTGATGAGCGCCCGTTCGACGCCGATCTTTTTCAGCGTGCGAATCTCCATCTCATCGGCGCCGTGGACGTTCACCGCCCCCGCGAAGCGAGAGAGCGCTTCTTTCTTCTTTTCCCGGAACGGAAGCACCATCCCCTTGGCCTTCACGATCTTGCGATAGAACTTGGCGAGGGGTGTGTGGTGGCCTGAATCGCTGAAGTGATAGATCACTCGGCGAGGATAGCCGATGGCTCCTTTCTGCGGCTCCCACGAGATGTGAACGCCGAGGAGTTTCTCGCCGTTGACGTCGCACGTGGCCGCGCGAGCCTTGACATCGTGGGGCGTATCAAAGACGGCCATGTAGCCGAAGCCCTTCGCGCCATCCACCATGCCGAAGCAGGCCATGGTCCCGGCAGCAGGCTTGCCGTTGAAGGTCTTCACGTCGCGGACAGGATAGAGGAGCCCTTCCTTGTATCCGGCAACGATGTTTCCGCGCGGCGTGTCGATGAGGAAGGGAAACGGAAGGAGCAGGCCACGGATCTTCGCGTCCGTGTCGCCGTCCAGTGTAACCGTCAGGTTCGGGCCTTGCAGCTCAAGGATCATGCGGATCGGTACAGCGGTCTTCTTGTCGGGGCCGGCGGCGAGGTGATCGAGATCGACGGTGAGTTTGTCTCCGTCGCGCTTCACACTCTTGGCCGCGCCGGCGATGTGCTTGTTGGCGCACTGCCGCCACGTGTACCCCACTCGCTTGTCCAGGACATCGAAGGTGCAGTGATCGGGATGCACCGCGACCTTGATCAGATCGTTTTCCATTGTCACATCCTCCGCGCCCCTGGCCGACGCCATCACTGCGAGAAAAACAAATGCCGCAAAAGCGAACAACATCTGTCGCGTCATTCCAATCTCCTGGATCCAAACCCTACGGCCGTTGCGCGCCTATGAAGGCGATCATGCCGTGCATTCTACGCAGAACGTGGACGTTATCAAAGCCCGCCTCGACATGAAGGGAAAGAACAACCCCCCGGAGGTTCTCGCGAATCTCATCCTGGCGCAGTATCGCCGCGCCCAGGTACCCCACCCTCTTTGCCCACCACGACGTCGGGCGATGGATGTCCACCGTCAGCACTCTCCCCCCACGGCGCAGTACGCGGAACATCTCGCCGATCGCCCGCCGCTTCAGGTCGAGGGGGAGGTGGTGAAGAAACATGTTATTGACCGCCAGGTCGAAGGTCTCGTCCGCAAACGGAAGCGCCTCTGCCAGTTCCGTTCGAAATTCGACGGGAAGGAACCGAGCCTTTTGATTTGCCCTTTGGATCATGGCGGGAGCGGCATCGACACCGACCGCGCGCCCGCCCCCGTGCAGCCGTTTCGCCAGGGCAATCGTTACGTTTCCCGTGGCACATCCAACGTCGAGGACCACGTCGTCCGGTGACGGGTGCGCGAGTTTCACCGTCATTGCGCGAACGGCGGCGTCCATGCCGAGCGTCCCGAGCCCCATCGCCAGGTCGTAGACCCTCGCGGCGTAATTCAGCGTGCGTCCGCGTGTCTCAAGGGAACCCATCGGCGCCTGTTTATGCCCAGAAGGTTAGCCCGGTATCATACAGACTGGCCAGGTCGTCATGCCGGGGCAGGATGCGAAGGGCAAAACCGTGGAGCCCCGCCTTTCGGCAGGGGGCCGATCCCGAATACCACCAGACCCCCGGCGATTCCTCGTTCTCACAGGCCATGGTGACAATGTTGGGGTCCTCGATCTCCCGCGCCGGGGTCAATGGGCCTTCATAGATTTGGACGGCTACCTCGTCGGGGTGGATCTCGCCGAGGGAGACCTTGGCCCGCACCAACAGTTCGGAGCCGACGCAGTACTCTTTCTCCGTGCCTGCCTGCGTCTCCAACACATTGACCTTGGCCCACCGCTTGTGTACTTGGTCCTTCCACTTCGCCAGGGCCGATGCGTTTGCCAAGCCGTCAGCCAGGAGCCTGCGACTCCGGTGGATCCCCGGCAGGTAGAAGCGCTCGGTGTACTCCTGCACCATGCGGTTCGTGTTGAACATGGGGCACACCGTCCGCATGCTCGCCTTCATCATCCGGATCCATTTCCGCGGCAGGCCGTCCGGACCACGCTCGTAGAACATGGGGATGACTTCCTTCTCCAACAGCTCGTATGCGATCTCGCTCTCCACCGCGTCCTGGGCCCCCGCGTTCTCGTATTTCTCACCCGTCCCGATGGCCCAGCCGCCGTCGGGGGTGTAGCCCTCGCACCACCACCCGTCGAGGACGCTCATATTCAAACCGCCGTTGACCGCGATTTTCATCCCGCTCGTGCCGCTGGCCTCCAGCGGGCGGCGGGGCGTGTTGAGCCAGACGTCCACCCCGCTGGCGAGATAATGTGAGAGCGACATATCGTAGTCTTCCAGGAAGACAATGCGCCCGCGGAACGCCTCCTGCCGGGCGGTCTGGACGATCCCGCGAATCAGTTCCTTGCCCTCGTTGTCGTGCGGGTGGGCCTTGCCGGCGAAGATGATCTGACACGGCCGGTCTTTGTCGTTGAGAAGTTCCTGAAGTCGTTTGATGTCGCGGAAGAGAAGCGTCGCGCGTTTGTACGTCGCAAACCGGCGGGCGAACCCGATGGTCAGCGCCTCCGGGTCAAGGACCTCCTCCGCGCGCTCCACCTCCGCCTTCCCCGCGCCACGGCGAGTCAACTGCATCCGAAGGCGGGCGCGCGCCACGGCCACGAGCCGCTCGCGCCGGCGCTCGTGCGTCCGCCAGAGCTCTCCGTCGGGGATGTTGTCGATGCCTTCCCAGATCGAATGGTCCGCAGGCTTCTCGGCCCATTCCGGGTCGAGATACCGGTGGAATAATGTAGCCATGTCATAGGACAGCCATGTGCGCGTGTGGACGCCGTTGGTGATCGCCTCGATCGGCACCTCGTCCTGCGGCACGTTGTGCCATATCCGGTGCCACATCGCGCGGGACACCTTGCCGTGGAGCTGGCTCACCCCGTTGCGACCGGCGGCCAGCTTCAGGGCGAGGACCGTCAGACAGAAGGGCTCGTCCTGGTCTACGGGGTTTTGTCGGCCCAGCGCCATAAACTCATTCCAGGTGAGACCGAGCGACTGACTGTAGTTGAGGAAGTACTTCGCCATCATGCCTTCGCTAAAGACGTCGTTGCCCGCCGGCACGGGGGTATGGGTGGTGAACACATTGCCCCCCGCCACCGCCTCCGACGCTTCCTTAAAGGAGACCTTGTGCTCGTTCATCAGGAGACGAACTCGTTCCAGGCCCAAGAATGCCGAGTGGCCCTCATTCATATGATAGATCTCTGGATGAATACCGAGCGCCATCAGCGCCTGAACGCCGCCGATGCCGAGGAGGATCTCCTGGCTGATGCGCATCTCCAGGTCGCCGCCGTAGAGCTGGGCGGTGATGTTCCGGTCCGCTGGAGAGTTCTCCTTCAGATTTGCATCGAGAAGAAACAGGGGAATCCGCCCGACCTGCGCCCGCCACACCTGGGCCCTGACCTTTCGGCCGGGGTACCCCACATCAATCGTCACCGGCTTCCCGTCCTCGCCCTTCTCCAGCTCCACCGGCAGGTTGTAGAAATCCAGCTCCGGGTAGAACTCCTGCTGCCAGCCATCGGTGCTGAGATACTGCCGGAAGTACCCCTGCCGATACAGCAGGCCGACACCGACGATCGGCAGACCCAGATCGCTGGCCGACTTTAAATGGTCCCCCGCCAGCACCCCCAAGCCGCCGGAGTAGATGGCCAGACACTCTGTGATGCCGAACTCCGCCGAGAAATAGGCGATGCGGGTACCGTTCAGATCGGGGTATGTCTTGGCGAACCACGTCTCCCCCTCTTTGTATTCCTCCAGATACCCCTTAACCCGCTCCACGGCGGCCACATAGCCGCTGTCGCCTGCCAGCTTGTCGATTCGGCCCTGGTCCGCCTTGTCCAGGAGTTTCACCGGGTTGTGGTTCACCTCCTCCCAAATTTCCGGGTCCAGCCGGCGGAAGAGTTCGAAGGCATCCGCATTCCAGCACCACCACAGATTGTTGGCCAGGTCGCGCAACCCGAGCAGGCTGTCCGGAAGAGCGGGAACAACGCTAAAGGTCCGCAGAAGTCCCTTGTCAAGAGTCATCAGGCTACCTCATTCCATGAATCGCACATCCTCAAACTATAATCCCGCTATTGTAAACAGAAACCTGCGCGATGCAAAATAAATTCTCCGTCACTCCGCGTTCGCCGGCCACGGCAGCGGCGTTCCCGATGGCCTGACACCCCTCAGCTTCTCCGCCAGCACCGCCTCCTGATCAGCAGCGCTCTTGTCCCTAAACTCCGCCAATGTGATCGTCGCCTTCGCACCGACCGTCTGGATGGCCATGGCTTCCTCCGTCGTGTAGAACCAGACATACCCCTTGCCATCGAGATACCGGAACACCGCAGCGTAGGGCTGCTTTGTCATATCCAGCCTCGAGCTGCTGTGCGGGACGTTCTGGTACATGCGCTCGCCCGTGTCCAGAACCAACCGAACGTCGAACCCCTCCGGCCGGGGCTTTTTCAGAAGTTCGTCGCGGAAGGCGAGGAGCTTGGGATAGTAGACATCCAGCTTGTCGAAGCTGAACCCGCCGCCCCAGAGCGAAAATTCGTCCATTCCCATCTCGTAAGCAATGGTCATGGCCCGCTGGAACCCGGCCAGGCGTTCCTCGTCGCCGAACTGATCCTTCGGCTTCCGCACGAAGAACCCGATCTCCCCGATGCCGCCGGGACCGCCGAAGACCAACGGGGAGGCATGGAACGTTGCCATGCGGAGGCACGAGGTCTGGGACACTGGATTGGCGTAGTCCTTGTAGTACCACGATGCGCTCGTGGGGTAGCCCCCGCTGCCGTAGTCGTAGTCCTGTGCGCCGTCGCTGGCGATGCGGGTGCGGATGTACGGCTCCCGGGTGTTGGGCCGGATGGTGATGCGATGATTCGGGTCCGGGTCCACCGCCCGGATGATCGACTGCACCTTTGCCGTCGAGCGGAGGTAGGCCTCGGCGTCGCGCACGTGGTTTTCCTCGTTGATGACCAGGTAGGATTCGAAGCCCGGGCACTCCTTGAGGATCTTCGCGAGGTGCATCCACGTCCGCGCCAGGTGCATGGTCGGCGGATAACGGTAACGGTTGATGTTGTCCCAGTCCCCATTGTTCACCCACTCGGGGAAAACCTGCTGCTGGATGCCGATCTGGGCCTTGGCTCCGGCGGCGTGGGCGGCGGCGATGAAGGCCCTGAGGCCCTCGATCATCTCCCGGTTGAACTCGCCTGGCATGGGCTCCAGCCGCTGCCAGGAGATGGACTCCTTCCATATCTCCAGTCCCTTCGCGCTGCGGTACTTGTCGAGGAGATTCTGCAACCCCTTTCCTTTATAATTGCGAAAGCCATAGTCCGTCACCAGCGCGCCCACGATCATCTTCTGCGGCGGATTCGTGTAGGGCTTCCGCACCTTGAGGACGACCATCTCCCGGCACACGCGACCGGCGTCTGTCTCGACTTCGACCACCGCCTGCCACTCGCCGAGGGGTGCATCGTCTGCGAACTGATATCGTCCACTGAAGAACGCCTCGATGTCGCTGATCGACTCCTTCCTGGGCAGGTCGATCTTCTTCCGAACCTTGCCCAAGGGATCGACCAGCGTCAGGCCGACGCGCTCGATGTGCTTGGCCCCCGTGTAATCGAGAACCTGCGGCTTGAAGACCGCTGTCTGGCCGGGGTTGAAGCAGTACTTCTGCCGCCCATCCTCGGCCGTCACGTTCAGCCACCGCACTTCCGGCACGGATGGGCCGCACGTCAGCTCGGTCTGGAAGAGCTTCGGCGTGTAGGCCGAATCGCTCGTGCTGAAGACGGCCCGCCACTGCGCCCACTTCGCCCCGCGATGGACGGGATGGACCGGCCAGGCGTCGGACCCGACCACACGCCGCAGGCTGTAGTCGTCGGTGATCGTCCACCCCACGCCGCTCAGGTTCAACTCCAGGTAGAGCCGCTTGATGTCCAGGTCCTTCGGTGTGCGGAAGGAAAGCACGTCGCGCTTCCAGGTTGTCGATGCCTCCTTGTTTGCCCCGAAGCGCCCCCAGTGCATGGTGCCCTTCGCATCCTCGATGGCGACGGACATGCTGACCGATGTCTGCGGCGAGTTCTCTTTGTGCCAGAGGGAGAAGGCGTACTCCGTGTCCTTCTCGAAGGGGCCGTCTCTCCCCAGCTCCCATCGCCGGTTGCCGCTGTCGTACTTCGTGATTTGCACCTTCAGCGCCTTCTTGCCGGAGTGGGCGTCGGCGACCACCTCGAACTTGTGCTCGTTCTCACCGTAGCCGATGGTCCGGACCTGGTCGGGCGCGCCGTCGCCATCGGCGTCGATCTCCACCGAAGGGTTGGTCATCAGGTTCGGCCCGCTTTCGATGACCGTGGCATAGGCCTCGGCGTTCGTCGGCCCGTGCCATGTGGCCGAGGCCAGACCTTCCTTCGTGTCTGCCGTGCGGAGTTGGAATGTGAGCCCCGTCACCGCCGGCTGCGCGGCGATCCAGGTCAGCTTGTAGGGTGCGCCCGCTTTCGACAGGTCGATCGGTGCGGAGACAAACTCGCCCGGCTCCGTCGAGTAGCCCGCGCAGTAGGCCGTCGGCTTGGGCGATTGCTCCAATTGCGCCGCATCGACCCAGACCGTCCCTTCGGCGTTCGCGACCTTCGGGCGGAACGTCACGATACATCGAATCCGGTCGGCCTCCTTCGGCATGATCGCCGTCACGCTCATGCGCGTGAACGTGGTCGGGCTTTTCCACTCGCTGCTCTTCGCCGAGTGCCACTTCTGCCCGGCGTAGAAATTCATTGAAAGCGACGCCTCCAGCTTCTTCGGATCGTCGAGTTTCACATCGGCCGCGAAGGAGTAGGGAAGCTCCGGCTTCAGGTTCCGGACCTCCTGGATCAGCAGCAGCTCCGTTTTCCCCTTCGCCTTCAGCTTGATGCGCTGGGAGCGGCGGCCATGGGTGGCCTCGTTGGGGAGGTAGGGCACGCTCCGGTCGCTGTAGGTGTGATACGCCCGGTCCTTTCCCCACAACCCCCAGGAGTAGGCCATGCCATCGCGGATCCATTGGGTCCCGGGATCGTCCGACTCGAAGGACGAGTTTTCGAGCAGGTTCTTGCGCTTGAGGACGAGGGTTCCCTCCGGCAACAGTTCCAGTCCCCTCATCGTGCCCTGTGCGAAGTCGTCCTTCTTGCTAATGATCGTCACGGCTGGTGCGGGAGGCGTCGCCTGTTTGGCGGGTGCTTTCCTCATCTCCTCCTCGCATCCGACGGCAAGGACCAACACCCACAGAACCATGAGTCGTTTGTGCATGACATCACTCCCATGTCCCAATGAACAAACCGTTTCCGCCCGTCCCGGCGTAGATGCGTTTCGGGTCCTTCGGATCGAGGGTGATCACGCCAATCTGCTTCACCGTCAGGCCGTCGTTGATTTCCGTCCACGTCTCCCCGCCGTCCCGGCTGACGAAGACGCCACGTCCGGTGGCAAAATCGTGATACGGATGATCGTTCGTGCCGATGTAAATCACGTTCGAATCGAAGGGACTGACACGGACACGCGAAGCAAAGCGGTCCTCGAATACCCGCCTCCACGTCCGCCCCCCGTCGATGCTCTTGAACAGCCCGCCTTGATACATCTTCTTCGCCTTATGGTCATAGTTGTCGCGGCAGGCGACGAATATCGTCTGCGGGTTGTTCGGGTCGATGGCAATGTCGAAGACGTCGAAGAACTCCTTCGGCTGGTACACCCTCTGCCACGACGCGCCGCCGTCCTCAGTGCAGAAGAGGCCCCCGTCCGGGCGACTGATGGCGGCGAAGAGCCGCTTCGGGTTCATCGGGTCCATGGCCAGGGCAGAGATGATGAGCTTGCCTTGACCGAGACCGTTGTTGATTGCCCTCCACGATGCGCCACCATCCACTGACTTATACACCCCGTTTCCGTGGCTGACGACGTAGAGCGTTCGCGCATCGACGGGGCTTTTGGGATCGAGCGTCAGGAACCGTGTCGCCGCCATGGGCAGGCCGGTCTTTTCGCAGCCGACAATCGTCCATGTGTTCCCGCCGTCGGTCGTCATGCCGACTGTGCCCTTGCCGAGCTTCGATTTGCCCTCGCAGTACCAAGCTACGCCGGGGCGGTCGGGGTCGCAGACAACTCGCCCCATATCCCCGTGGGCAGGTGACTTCGACGCGACCCGGCGCCACGACCGGCCGGCGTCCTCGCTGAGCAGGATGCCGATGTCGGCATAGCCGCAATAGATACGGTTTCGGTTGTGCGGGTCGATGGTGATCTCGCTCAGGCACGTGACCTCGATGCCGTTGCCCTGCCAGCGCCCGGGGGAGACTTCTCTTGTGTAGAACTGCTTCCATGTGTCGCCGCTGTTTGTCGTGCGCATGACGATCCCCGACGTACCGAGGATGATGTGGTCGGGGTGGATCGGGGAATAGGCGATGCACTTGACCGTGAGCCCCCAAAAGGTGATCCAGCCTCGGTCCGTGTTCTCTTTTTCACCGCGGCGGGTGTTCAGCTCCCAGTGCTTGCCGCCGTCGGTGGATCGATACAGCCCTGCACCCCACCAGGAGTTGGCGCCGACGAAGATGCGGTCGGGATCGCGCGGATCGACCATGAAGCGGATGTAGTTGCAGGTCTTCTGCCAGGCGTCGCCGGGCTTGGCCACCTTCTGCGGCAGGCCATCGTTGCGCGCCGTCCATGTATCCCCGCCGTCGTCGCTGCGGTACACCCCGCCCTGCCAGGGCGTCTTGCCGGGGGTGCTCCACATGACGACGTACATGACGTTCGGCTGCGTCGGGTGGATGACGACGTTGCGGCAGTAGCGGTGCGGCAGTCCCTTTTCCTTTCGGGTCCAGGTGAGTCCCCCGTCGGCGCTTTTGAAGAGCCCCTCGTTCGTCGCCGCGAAGAGGATGTTCGTCTTCTCCGGGTGGATGGCCAGTCCATGGATCACGGCATCCTTCGCGTGCTTGGCGATGCCGCTGAGCAGCGTCCACGACTCCGCGCCGTCGGTAGTTTTATAGATCTGTCCCTTGCCATAACTGCGCATCCTCGGCCGGCCGACGCCGGCGTAGAGGACCCGATGGTCCTTCGGGTCCATGACAATGCGACCGATGGGGGCGCTGTACTTATACTTGTTTGGCTCGGGAAAGCCGTTCCGCTTCAGCGTCCACGATTGTCCCCCGTCGGTGCTCTTGTGGACGCCGCTGGGCGTGGCCAGGTAGATGATCCGATTGTCGGAGGCGTCGACCAGGATGTCCTCGATGAAATAGTCCCTCAACCCCTTATTCAGGATCGTGAATGTTTTCCCGCCGTCGGTGGATTGGTAGTACCCGCCGACGTCGCACCCGACGTGGATCGTGTCGAAGTCCACCGGGTCCATGGCGAGCGACTGGATCCATCCCCCGCCGCCGGGGCCGACGTTCCGCCAGTGGAACGTCTTCGGTTGATCTTCGCAGCCGAGTGCCAACAGAAGGACCAGAACGCCAACGAAACGTTTCATCATGGGACAGCTCCAGTGTGACGGGGGAACTATTTTCCTGTTTGACGCAACGTGAGAATTTTCACGCGGATGTTCGAATAACGGACACCGGCCTTCTCGGTGGCCAGGCCCACCTGGAATGTGTTGTTCTGTTGGGGCAGAGCCAGCGCCTCGGGGCCGGTTCGGATATAGTCGATGCTATAGGTGGCCCACTCACCGTTGAGCTTGATGCGCACGCGGCGTTTCTTCGTGGGATCAACGTGGATTGTTGTTCTCTCCCCTCGCCGGCCGCCGATGTCCAGGCCGGCCATGGACGGGGCGCCGCCCCAGGCAAAGCGGACCTCCTGGCCATTCACATTGATCCACGCACCGAGGGAGTCGCTGCCCTTTACGTAGTACTCCAGTTCGATGCCGCTGCCGCCGAAGTTTTGCGTGCAGGCAATCCGCCAGGTCGAGCCATCATTGCCGGTCGACACGATGTTGCCATCCTCCACCTTCCACTCGCCGCCTTCGAGGGTCCACCCGCCGAGGTCCTTGCCGTCAAACAAGGCCCGCCAATCGCTCCATTCGGCGGTCAGCATCTCGATGGCGGGCCTGGGCTTCGGTTCGATCAGCCTCAGCCCCAGCCCCGGCCCGGGGGCCGGGGCCGGTTCAGGACTGGGCCTGGGTGCCGGTTCAGGCTTCGTTTGGTTTCGGGGGGGCGCTGGCGTCTCCTCTGCGCCTTCCTGCTGCCATTGCCGATACAGTCCGGGCAGGTAGACGCAGACCACTACCAAGGCGACAATGATCCCGCCGATGAGAAGAACGTCCAAGAGCCACGTGTAGGACCCCCTCTTCGCGGTGGGTATCGGCCGCTTGGTCGGCCCCGGCGTAGGGACGGGCTTCAATATCTGCTTGGGCGGCCGAACGGGACGAAAGGCCGGGCCGCCTTCCATCTGCTTCAGGACCCGTTCAAGCTCCGCGATCATATGCCGGCACGACTGATACCGATCCTCTGGGTTCTTGGCCATGGCCTTTCGGATGATGGCGGCGACCTCCGGGGGGACATTCGGGTTCTTGGCGGATGGATTGGGCACGGGCGAGGCCGTGTGCTGGCGCATGAGGCCGAGGAGCGTCTCGGCAAGGTAGGGAAATTCGCCTGTGACGGCGTGGTAGTAGGTCGCGCCCAGGGCATAGATGTCGCTCCGTGCGTCGGCCTCCTGCCCCTCGCACTGTTCGGGCGACATGTAGTGGGGCGTGCCCATGATCTGACCCGAGGCGGTGACGGCGGTGGTTCTCTCCTCGAGTTTTGCAAGGCCGAAGTCGGCGACCTTGACGTTGCCGTTGAGGTCGATCATGATGTTGGCGGGCTTGATGTCGCGATGGACAATACCGTTGTCATGGGCCTCGGCGATGCCGCGAGCGGCATCCAGGATGACGCGGGTCGCCTCCATAACGTCGGGCTCCCCACCCTTCTTGATCAGGTCCTCCAGCGTCAGGCCGTCGATGTATTGCATCTCGATGAAGTACTGGTCGTCCGCCGCGCCGACGAAATAGACGGGAACAACATTCGGATGCTCCAGCCGCGCGCCAGACTGGGCCTCGCGGAGGAACCGCTCGACGAAGCCGGAATCACGCCCGGCCAGGACGCCGGAGAGGAGCTTGACGGCGACAATCTTGTTGAGCTTCAGGTTCCGGGCCTTGTAGACCTCCCCCATGCCGCCCTTGCCGATGAGGGAGATGATCTCCAGATGGCCCAGCCGGGTCTTGGGCCTCATCTCATCCACAATCGTGGGCGCCATATCGCCCGGAACGAAGACCTCCGTCGTGCACTGGGGGCACTGCACCATCTTTCCGAGCGCATCATCAGGGACGGTGATCCGCTCACCGCAGGATGGATTGGGGCAGGTTACCGTGGGCATGGAAGACCAGTTGGTTGAGGGACTGGAGCAATGGAGTATTGGAGTGATGGGAAAAGAAGGGGCTCACTGCCACTATTCCGGTACTCCATCACTCCACCATCTATTTCTTACACGTTACCCAGACCGGCGGCGACCACGCGATGTCCATGCTGTCGCCGTAGGATGGTGTGACGCCCTTCTTTTTCCTGCGGGCTGAAGTCTGCGATCGCACTTCCGCAATCGGATTACTTCAGCGCCTTGGCCATCCGTCTCATGCCCTCCTCGATGCGCTTCATGGAGGTGGCGTAGGAGAACCGGATGTGGTCGTCGGCCCCGAAGGGCTCACCCGGCACAGCCGCCACGCGGGCGTGTTCGAGCAGGTAGTTGCACATGCCGATGGAGTTCTCGACCACCTTCCCGCCGAGCTTGCGCCCGTAGTGCTTCGATACATTCGGAAAGGCATAGAACGCGCCGATGGGCGTCACGCACGAGACGTCCTTCATGGCATTCAGGCGTTTGACGATTACCTTCCGGCGCTTGTCGAACTCGGCCACCATCTTCGGCACTTCGCTCTGGTCGCCGATAAGGGCCTCGACGGCGGCCTTCTGGGCCATGGCGTTCGGCCCGGAGGTCACCTGGCTCTGGATGGTTCCGCAGGCCTTGATCACCTCTGTCGGACCCGCGGCGTAGCCGATACGCCAACCGGTCATGGCGTAGGTCTTGGACACGCCGTTGACCGTGATGACCATGTCCCTGAACTCCTCGCCGAAGGAGGCGGGGCTTGCGTGCTGGAAGCCATCGTAGACGATCTTTTCGTACATCTCGTCCGAGATGACAACGATGCCTTTCTCGATGGCAAAGCCGACGAGCTCACGCAGGTCCTCCTTGGTGTAGCCCATCCCCGTTGGGTTGCTGGGGCTGTTGAGGATCATCACCTTGCTCTTCGGGGTCACCTTCTCGGCCAGGGCTTCCTTGGTCAGCTTGAAGCCGGTCTCCTCCGACGTCGGCACGATCACCGGCACACCACCCACCATGACGGCCATGTCGGAGTAGCTGAGCCAATAGGGGGCCGGGATGATGACATCATCGCCCGCGTCGCACAGGACGTAGAGCAGGTTGTAGATCGAGTGCTTCCCGCCGCAGGAGACGATGACTTGGTCCGGCTGATATGTGACCCCGTTCTCCTTGGACAACTTCTCGCATATGGCCTCCTTGAGCTCGGGGATGCCGGAGGCGGGGGTGTATTTGGTGAACCCGCTCTCGATGGCCTTCACGCCCGCGATCTTGATGTTCTGGGGCGTGTCGAAGTCCGGCTCGCCGACGCCGAAGTTGACAACGTCGATGCCTTCCTTCACCATGGCTTTTGCCTTGCTCGATACGGCCAGGGTGGCCGAGGGTTTGATCTTCTGCGCCATGTCCGACAGCTTGATCGCCATGCTTCTCACCTCTCCGCTATGTTCCAATGGCGGCCGGGAACTTTCTCCGCCCAACCCGTCACCTCACGCGCAAAGACAAAGAAACATGATAGCCGGGCGGGAGACGGAAGTCAAATATGTTTCAGGGGTCATGAGAGACGAGCGCTCGCCCACCGAGGCCCTTGACTTGCCCCCCCTCTCCGACTATAAATCAATCTCCTTGGTGGACCGGTAGTTGGGAAGGCGATTGGATCGCCGAAGGAGGACGTGCGTGACACGAACATGGATGGCTGGGATGGGACTGATCGGGGCGGCGCTGCTGGTGCAGGTGGCCTTTGCCGATACGGTCATCGAGAACAACCGCGTGAAGCTGGTGATCGGCGAGGACGCCGCCTGGAAGTCCATCGTGGACAAGAAAACCGGGAAGGAGTGGTGCTACACGGGGAAGCCGGTGTACGTCGCCGACGGCCGCATCAACGGACACGGCGACCGCGCTTCGGCGGCGTCCATGGATGGCAAGCTCCTGACGATCAAGTTCGCGAAGAACGACACCGAGCTGGTCTATGAGGTCGAGCCGGCCGCCGATTGGATCGTCTTTCGACTCCGGTCCGTCTCCGGCCCGCGACCCGAACGGCTGACCTTGTTGCGCTTGCCGGTCACGCTTACCGAGACCGTGGGCCGCCGGCTCAACATCGCCTGGAACAAGGACCTGGCGATCTGTCTCCTGTCCGCGAACATGCAGGCCACGGGCTACGGTCGCAAACGAAAGGGCTACGCGGACCTTGCAATGCTCACCCAGGACTTCCCCGGTCCGAAGATCGAAGGCGCAGCCTGTGCCCTGATCCTCTGCCCCATGCCCGAGGTGCGGAAGGTGCTCGAAAAGGCCGCCGAGACCTTCGGCCTGCCGACCAACACGAAGAACGGTGTGCCGGTCAAGGACCTCCCCATGACGAAGGGGTCCTACTGGTTCATGAGCTTCGGCGAGAAGGACGCGGACAAGGTGATCGAGTACTGCAACAAGACCGGCATCAAACAGGTCTTGCTCTCCTTCAGCGCATGGTCCACGGCGGCGGGGCACTACCCCATCAACCTGCGCAACTTCCCCGACGGCAAGGAGAGCCTGAAGCGCATGATCGACAAGCTCCACGCCAACGGCATCCTCGTCGGTATGCACACCTTCGCGTCAAAGGTCAAGAAAACCGATTCCTACGTCACCCCCATCCCCGACAAGCGCTTCTGGAAGGACATGAGCTGCACGCTGGCCGAGGACATCACCGTCGACCAGACGACGATCCGCGCAAAGGAAAGCCTGGACCAGTGGCCCGGCAGCCCCGTGTGCAAAAAGAAGGTATGGGAGGGCGGCATCGAGAAGCACCAGGAAGTGATTATCGGCGACGAGATCATCCGCTACGAGTCCATCGGCCCGGAGGGCAAGTACGACACCTTCATAGGCTGCAAGCGCGGCTCCTGGAAGACCCACGCCGCCGCCCACAAGGCCGGCGACGAAGGCCGCCACTATGGCGTCGACGGCTGCATCAACGGATATATCATCGACCAGGAGACGGACCTCATCGATGAGGTGACGTCGAACCTGGCCGAGGTCTTCAACACCTGCGGCTTCGACATGGTCTACTTCGACGGCGGCGAAGACGTGGACCGGCGGCGGTACGACTACTATGTCACGAAGAACCAAGCCATGGCCATGAGCAAGTTCAAGAAGCGGCCCATCATTCACATGGGCACGATCATGACCCACCGCCTCTGGCACTCCTTCGCCCGCAGCGCGACGGTGGATACCTACACGGCCACCCTCCACGGCTACATGAACTCTCGCGGCGGGGCCGCGAGCTACCGCCGCGTCGTCGAGGAGGTGGACGGCCGGATGAAGCGGACGCTTATCTTCACCGTCCAGGGCAAAGACGTGGAGTGGCGGACGGTCAAGGACCACATCGACAAGTCCGTGAAATACTGCCTCCGGATGGAGCAATCCCTCATGCCCGGCGAGCTGGGTTGGTTCGGCATCTGGCCGAAGAACAAGTACAGCGACGGCCTCCAGCTCGACGAGGCCGAATACCTCATGGTCAAGTCCCTCGCCTACAACCAGCCCATCTCCCTTCAGACCAGTTTCCGCCGCATGGAGGCCCACCCCCTCACACCGCAGATACTGGAGATCATTCGGGTTTACGAGGCCATGCGCCACGCCGGCAAGCTGGACGACGCCACCCGCGAGAAGCTCAAGGAGATGGGCCGGGACTTCATCCTGCTCCAGGGACGGGACGGGCGCCGGTTCGTCGAGGTGCAGGAGATGCCCAGTGTTGCCGGCACGCAGAACGTGCGCTCCTTCGTCGGCGACCTGAACGGCGGCGCGGTCGCGACGGTCTGGCACTACTTCAAGGACGGCAAGCTCACGCTCACCGTCGATCCTGCCCGCGTCAAGGCCGTCACGTTCATGGGCGAACCGGTCCCACTGCACAAGGCCGACGGCAAGATCACGATCCCCGTCACCAACTGGCGCACGACGCTCCTCTTCGACGGCATGTCCGCCAAGCAGGTGCGCGATATCCTCGACAAGGGCACGTTCGAGGAACGCCCGCCGGTGAAACTGTGGATTCAGGGCGAAGCCCCCAAGACCATTCAGGGCAAGATGTCCAAGGGGTCGGATGTCGGAGTGAGCGAGCCGGAGGCGATCGGGGATGTGATCGTCTATGCCGGTGCGCTCGGCCGGCAGGCGCTAACGGAGGGCTACTGTGAATACACCGTGGACCTGCCCCGCGCGGCGCGGTGGACGATCTGGGCGCGCGTGCGCTATACAACCGGCGGCGACGAATCCTTCTGGCTCGTGCCGCAGACCGGGGATGAAGTCACCCGCAAACCCATCGTCCTCGGCAACTGCGGTGTGAACGAAAAGAAGTGGCACTGGACCGGCCGGGGTGGGGGATCGACGGCCGTGCCACCCGGCAGGCCGATTGTCCTGAAGCTCCCAAAAGGTCCCTTCACGTTCCGCATCTACGGCCGCGAGGGTCCGGGCACGGCCCAGGAGAATCCACGCCTCGACTGCCTCTGCCTCTGCGACGATCCCGACTACCGCCCGACGGATGAGGAAGCAAGGAAAGCATTGAAGTGACGACCGCATCGGACAATCACAGGCCAAATATCCTCTGGATCGGAACGGACGAGCACCACCGGCGCACCATCGGCGCCTACGGATCGACGGTGTGTAAGACGCCGAACATCGATGCTCTTGCATCCGAGGGCATGGTGTTCGAGCACGTCTTCTGCCCCATGGCCGTGTGCGCGCCGAGCCGGGCCGCTATCCTCAGCGGCCGCCTGCCGAGCGAGGGGAGCGTCATCACGAACAACCCCATGGAGTTCACCCTGCCCGACCGGCAGATCGGGGATCGTATGCCCCTTCGGAACTGGATCCCTGCACTGCAGCAGGCGGGCTACCGGACGGTCCATGTCGGCAAGTGGCACGTCACGGTGGACAGTCGCCCGAGCGAGTATGGCCTCGATGGACCGGACTGGCCGGGCTACGGGCCGAACTGGGGTGCGCCGGAGTATCATGCCTACCGGGAGAAGCTGGGCCTGCCGCCGAAGCCGGTCTTCGACAATGAGATTCGCCCCGAGCACCCGACCGTCCGCGCTCTCGCCTCGGCGCGAGTCGTCGGCCCGGAGGAGGGGGGCCTGCCCGCGTACCTCGCCCACACGACGATTGAATACATGAAGGAACTTGCGGAACGCTACAAGGAGTCCGGCAAGCCGTTCTTCCTGCGCCTGGAGTTCTGGGGACCGCACATTCCCTGCTATGCGCCCGATCCATATTTCTCCATGTACGACCCCGAGCAACTGGACCTGCCCGAGAACTTCGGCGTGCTGGGCGAGAACAAGCCCGAGATCCATAAGAACCTCTCCGGCGATCACGGCATCGCCGGCCTCCCGCCGGAGACGCAGCGACGGGTGATCGCCGCGTGCTACGCCTATGTCACCTGCATCGACACCGCCATCGGCGATATCTTGCAGGCCCTTGGCGAGGCCGGGCTGGTCGATGACACCATGGTGGTCTTCACCAGCGACCACGGCGACATGCTCGGCGCGCACGGTCTCTACGACAAGGGGCCGTTCATGTATGACGACATCTATCGCGTCCCACTCATCGTTCGCTGGCCCGGGCGGATCGAGCCAGGCAGGAACGAAGCCCTGGTCTACAACATGGACGCAGGCGCGATGATGTGGGAGCTGGCGGGACAGCCCGCGCCCGAGGACGGCTCGGCGCGGAGCCTCTTGCCCGTCGCGACGGGCGAGCAACCCGACCTCGGGCGCGATCTCATCATCAGCGAGTTCTACCGGGAACACGACTTCTACACCCAGGCCATGGTGCACTCGGGGCGCGACAAATTCGTCTACAACTTCGGCGGGATCGACGAATACTACGATCTCCGCACCGATCCTGATGAGCTGAACAACTGCATCGGCGTCCCGAGCGTCCGCGATCGGATTCGTGCGCTTCGGGATCGTCTTCACCAGTGGATGACCAATATTCACTCGCCCATGATCGAGGGGTTCGAGCGGACGCTGGTAAAGGACCGGTGGCAGATGAAGGGAATGACAGAAGCAACATGACCCACCGAAGACGATTCCTCGCAACAATCCTCGCTCTCGCCGCCGCTCACGCCACATTCGCGAACGAGAAAGACCTGGGCGTACTCCTCGACGGCGTCAAGTGCATCAACGTCTCGGGCATCCCCGGACCGGTCTGTGTCTTTGGCAACAAGGCCTTTGCGGTCGTGGTCGGCAAGACGAAGACCGGCGCCGCGCTGCCGGTGATGGCGGCGTCTCGATTCGGCAAGGGGCGGGTCGTCGCCTTCGGCAAGGGGGAGTTCCTGTCGCCCAAGGCCTTCACCCTGGCCGACACCGGGCGCGCCGTCGCCAACGCCGCCCGGTGGGCATCGGGCAAGACAGGCGGCATCCGGGTCGGCGTCCACAAATGCAAGGGACTCGTCCCCGCGCTCAAGAAGCAAGGGCTCGATGCGAAGCAGGTCGGCCTCAACAAGCTGAAGCCGATCGACGTTCTCTTTGTCCGCCTCGGCCGTGTTCGCGAGAACGACCTGGCCAAGCTGTCCAGGTTCGTCTCCGGAGGGAAGGGCCTGGTGGTCGGTGAGCTCGGTTGGGGCTGGCTCCAGCTCCACCCCGGCAAGAGCCTTTCAAAGGACTTCCTCCCCAACCGCCTGCTCGCGCCCATGGGCATTGTCTGGGCCGCCGGCGCGCTCGACCGGATGGCGAAGTCCGGCTACGTCGCAGGAGATGTTCCATCGCCCCTGACCAATGCCTCGGCTGCGCTCGACGCCGCTCTGGCCCATGCCGACGGCAAGCGCAGGCTGACGAAGGAGGAGATTGCGCAGGTCTCCACCGTCCTGCCGCACACGGCCCTTTCCCTGCCGCCGGATGACGCCATCCTCCTCCCGCGTATCCGCAAGCTGATGGAAGATCAATCTCTCAGCGTCATTCCGACGAGAAAGAGACCAATCAAGGCGGGGGATATCCTCCCGCGCCTCGTCCTCACCATGCAGGTCCGGGAGGCGATGGAGCGCCCGCCGGAGGAGGTCAAGGCCCACCCTGCCGCGGCCACCTTCCCCGGCTTGGTCCCCGCCGGTGCGGAACGGGTGACGCGGACGGTCGAAGTGGATACCAGCATTCCCCTCTGGCACAGCACGGGGCTGTATGCCGCGCCGGGCGAGGTCATCACCGT
>JAADGH010000004.1:0-33060 GCA_013152475.1 Planctomycetota bacterium | reverse complement strand
CACTGCAAGAACTGGAACCGGCCGAAGTGGTTCCGCGCGCCGGAGATCACGCGCGAGTTCGCCATCAAGTCGGTCGATACGAAGGCGGCGAATGCCTTCGGCGGGTTGGTCTACATTGTCGTGCCGAAGAAGTGCAAGCCCGGCACGATCAAGGTGACCATCGCCGGCGCCGTCGAGGCGCCGTACTTCGTGCTGGGCAAGACGACTCGGACTGAGTGGCGGACGATACGCAAGCGCCCCGCGCCCTGGGCGGAGATCGCATCGAACAAGGTGATCCTGACCGTGCCGTCTGAAGACGCACGGAAGCTCGACGACCCGGCGGCCGTCCTGGAAACATGGCATCGTATCCTCGATACCTGCGCCGAGCTGGCCATGTGGCCGTCGCCCGATCGCAAACGGCCGGAGCGCTACGTGGCCGATGTGCAGCTCTGCGCGGGGTACATGCACGCGGGGTATCCGATCATGATCCCCGTGAGCGCCGCGCCGAAGCTGCTGGACCCGGGCCATCTGCTCAAGGAGGGCAACTGGGGCCTCTTCCACGAGACCGGCCACAACCACCAGAGTCGCGACTGGACATTCGATGGCACGGGAGAGGTGACAGTCAATCTGTTTACCCTCTATGTCTTTGACAAGCTGTGCGGCGTGGACCCGGCCAAGGGGCGGATGGCGAAGCCGAAGATTCGCAAAGGCGTAACGAATTACTTTGAGCACGGGCACAAGTTCGACGAATGGAAGAAGAAGCCCTTCGTCGCGTTGATGATGTATGTGCAGATGCAACAGGCCTTCGGCTGGGATGCGTTCAAGAAGGTCTTTGCCGAGTATCGCGACCTGCCGGCGAAGGAGCGTCCGAAGACCGATGCCGAGAAGCGCGATCAGTGGATGGTGCGTTTCTCCCGGACGGTAGGGAAGAACCTCGGCCCGTTTTTCGAGGCCTGGGGTGTGCCGACCTCGGAGCAGGCCCGCGCATCGATCCAGGACCTGCCGGGGTGGATGCCGCCGTCCTTGATAGAGCCGTGAGGGGAATGGAGGAGAATGACTATGGGAAGCAAGATCGTCTTCAACGGACAAGAGTACTCCGGCGTGGATGACATGCCGCTGGAGGTGCGGCGGGCCTATGAGCAGGTGATGAACATGCTGGCCGACCGCGACGGCGACGGTGTGCCCGATGCCGTCCAGAACAGCGACGGCACGTTCACGGCGGACGTCGTGACCAAGATCGTTGTGAACGGACGAGAATATAACAGCATCGACGAGATGCCGGAGGATGTGCGCCGCATGTACGAGCTGGCGCGGTCGGCCCAGGACGATGGGCAAGGCGGCGGCACGTTCATTGTGGAGTCCGGGGAGGACGAAATCGCGGCGACGGGGAGAATGACCTGGCAAGGCGGCGATAGGCAGAAGCTCCCCCCCCTCACGGGGGGAATGATCGGCGCACTCTCCCAGGACCCACGCTTGGTCCGCGCCATGGTCGTTATTGCCATCATGGTCGTGGTCATCGCTGTCCTGATCGTCTTGTCCGTTTTGCGTTGAGCCGTGCTCGTCCGAACCGCCAGACGGTAAAGAGGGCGGGAGTGTGTTCGCTCAGACGGTCCATTCCCCCTTCACCGCCGAGTCGCGGAGGGTGGTGTGGGCTTTGTCGGGGCCCATGTCCTGGAGGCGCTTCGCGATGTCGCGGGTGAGGGGAGGGAGGGCGCCGACGGCCTCGAAGGCGTCGTTCTTCTTCGGGGTGTCGCCGCTGAACTCCGCCTCGGCCTTCCGGCCGACGTAGGAAAACTCGGCGAAGCGCGACAGGAGCGTGTGGCCCACCATGATCCGCGCACCGCGCATGAAAGGCTCGTAGTAGGGGCGCAGCGCCTCGCAGCCGATGTCGTCGGAGAAGGGCTGGCCGAGCTTGTTCATTTCGGTGCCGATGTTAATGGGCAGGTGCATCTCGCCGGCGACACGGACGACATCCTTCAGCTTTGCGAGCTTCTTTGCCCGGACGTCGGGGTCGTCGATGCGATGGTTCCGGTCGGGGATGATGTTGAGCGCGCACGATCCCTTCGCCTGCACACACTCCAGCAGGGTGCGGATGTCCTCCTCGCCGTCGTTTGTCCCGTCGAGCCAGGCGTACATGGGGATGGCTTCACAGTCGAGGACCCATTGGATGAAGTCATCCACCCGGGGGAAGGTCTTCTCCGTCGGCTGTTCATAGCCGATGCCGCCTGACTTCACGAGGGCGGCGCGGATGTCTCCTTCCATGGACGGTACGTCTGCGGCCAACTTCGCCACCTCAGCGACTGCCTTGCCCATGACCTTTGCCCAGAAGTCATGGAGCTCCGCCGGGGTGTCGAATGCGCTCTCCGCCTTGACGCGGTAGGCCTGGACGATGTGCCGCTCCGTCGGGCAGCGGCCGGGGGAGAGGGGCACGACCTCGCGCTCGTAGTCGATAGCGATCTGCGGGAGCTTCGCGTTGATCCGATCTACGAGGGCGATGTTGCGCTCCTGGGCCAGTTGCCGGAGGTGGGCCGCGCCCTCGGCCTGGGACGATCCCTCGGGCGGCATGCGCACGAAGCCCGCGCCCATGTAGTAGGCCGCGCCCGGCTCGCCGGGGGAGTTCATGACGGCGTCGGCGTATTCCGGGATGAAGACGCGCGTTTCGACGTGCATGGCCGCGCGGATGCCAAGGACCTCGCTCGCGGCGAAGTATTCCTCCATGCCGTTGAGCACATCGAAGTCGCACAGGGCGGTGGCATAGAGGCCCTCGCAGTGGGCCCGCCAGGCGATGTGGCAGGGGGAGTAGCCCATGCTGTTGTAGGAGAAGAAGGAGTGGAAGTGCATGTTGATCCGCTCGGGCGAGTTCTGGGCGCGGGCGATGCCCTGGGCGCTGAGCCACTCGAGGGTGGCCATGCGCTCCTGGAGGTCGAAGGAGTCGAGATGCTGTTCGGCCTTCTGCTGGTTTGCGAAACTGACGCTGCTCACGAACGTTCCGTCCTTTCCGTGTCACGGACAAATGCTACGATTCATTACGGGCGTGACATGATACCAGCAACCGGGCCTCGGCGCTACCCTCTTTTGCCTTTCCCTTCGGAAGACATTCTGGTATCCTACGCGCCGATCAGCGAGTTTGAGAGAGGTCATGAGCATGGCTCAACAGGAAATTGCGCCCATCGGGTTCGGTGCGGCGAACTATGTTGTTGTCGTCATCTATCTCCTCGGCATGCTCACTATCGGCTGGTGGGCCAGTCGGCGAGTGAAGGATACGAAGGGGTTTTTCATCGGCGAGGGGAATATCAACTTCATCCTCGTCGGGCTGTCCCTGCTGGCTACATATCTCTCGGCATTGACGATGATGGCCATTCCCGGTGCGGCCTTCGGGCCGGACAACCTGAAGTGGTCGGTGCAGCTTCCCTTCCTTATTCTCACGGCGTTTGTGATTACGCGGTTCGTCCTCCCGCGCTATCGCGAGGCCGGCGTGGTGAGCGTCTATGAGTACCTGGAGCGGCGCATTCACGTGTCGGCGCGAGTGATCGGGACGGTGTCGTTCATCGCTCTCTCGGTAGCGCGAATGGCGATTATCCTCTACCTGCCGGCACTCGCATTCAGCATCATCACAGGCTTCAATGTGTATGCCGTGATCCTCGTGATGGGTGCGGTCGTGATCGTCTATTCCGTCATGGGGGGCATCCGGGCGGTGATCTTGACGGAGGCGATCCAGGCGGTCATTTTCATTGCGGCGGCCGTCATGAGCATCTTCTACATCATCGGCGCCATCGGCATGGGCGACTTCATCCGCGTGGCCAGAGAGCACAATAAGTTTCAGATGTTCGACTGGAGCATCGATTTGCGCCAGAAGGTTACGCTCTGGCTGATTCTCCAAACGATCTTCGAGACCATCCGTATCTACGGCACACAGCAGGACATGACGCAGCGCTACATGACGACCGAGTCCACCGCCAAGGCCAACCGCAGCGTGTGGATCGCGATCCTCGGGTACATCCCCCTCGCCTACATCTTCTACTTCATCGGCACGGCGCTGTTTGTATACTTCAGCGTGAACCCCGATGCGAACTTCGAAGCGCTGAAGGCGATGGGCCGGCGCGACGCCATCTATCCCTACTTTGTCGTGAAGCAGTTTCCCGTCGCGCTGTCCGGGATTATCATCGCCGCGATCCTCGCGGCGGCCATGTCGAGCATCGCGGCCAGCATGAACTCTGCGGCGACCGTCTGCGTGGAGGACCTCTACAAGCGGTTCCTCGTCAAAGATGGCTCCGAGCGGGGGTACCTCATCGTTGCGCGGCTGCTGACGGTGCTCTGGGGGATCTTTGCCGTGCTCCTTGCGGCCAGTTTCGTTCACGTTTGGAGGCAGGGCCAGGATCTCTGGGGGATGATCATGGGCATTTCCTGCAACGGCATCCTCGGTCTGATGGCGCTGGCCTTCCTACCGTTCCGGGTCAACAAGTGGGCGGCGCTGATCGGTTTCGTGTGTTGCTACGCATGTCTTTACGCCATGATGTTCGTTCTGAAAATCAACTTCCTCCTCTGGCCGGTTGTCGGAAATCTGGCCTGCTTTCTTGTGGCGCTCGGCGTGCACTTCATCTTCTTCCGGGAAAACGAACCGGAATCGAGGGCGGAGTAGGCATGGCTCCCGAACCGGTTCAATTCATCGCGGAGCTCGTCACCCCCGCCGTCATGGTGTCGGCGGCGGGGCTGCTTCTGCTGGGGCTGCACTCGAAGTACTCGAACATCGTCACGCGCGTTCGCAGCATCATCGACCGGCGCGCCGGCTTTGCCGAGGCCAACGCGAACGACCCGCACATCGAGAACCTGACGAAGCAGATCGGCTTTCTCATGCGCCGGGCGTGGTGCGCACGAAATGCAATCGTCTGCCTTTACGTGTCGATTCTCTTCATGATCGCCACCTCGCTGTGCGACGCCATGGTCCGCTTCGGCATCCTGCCGGGCGGCAAAGTCCCCGTAGCCATCTTCTGTCTCGGCATCGTTTCGCTCTTTATTGGGTGCGTCTTCGCGCTCATCGAGGTGCAGTTCGCCTACCGCGTCATCTCGCTCGAGGTCGAGCGACACGAAGGGAATGGATAGCGGGCGGAAAAAGGGAACGGGAGGAATGGCGCCAAAACCCCGGCGATGATCTTCGCGGAGGCCGGAAGCCAGGTGGACTCCTGCGTGCTCACCCTTCCCCCCTCCGCATCGAAACCATCCCCCTGGGACCGCTTACGCGGTCCCAGGGTGGGAACGATCTACCTGCCTGGGTCACTCCTGGGCAAGTTTTCGCTTGACAGGCGCGAAACAAGGTGTTAGTTTAGCCGCATGTGGGATATCTATCGTCACCGAGAACCGCTTCAATTCTCGTTGCGGAAAGGCATAAGACATGATCTGTGAGAGACATCGCCGTCTGCTTCTTATGTCCGTTCTTGTTGTGCTGTTGGCCTCATGCGCCGGGGAGGATTTCGGCCGGCCAGCAACGGAGCGCCTGCTGCCCACCGAAGAGGCCCTGCGACAGCTCGATATGGAAGAGGTCTGGCACTGCGGTATCGGTTATCAGCCGGTGCGGAACGTCTACCTTCTCGATGGGCTCATCTGCCTCGAAACGGAAAAGCGCAAGCTCTATGCCATCAACACAAAGACCGGTGTGCTCCAATGGCAATACCAGCTTGACTTTTGCCTGGAGTATCCCCCTTGCGACAACGCCGACGGCGTGTATATGCTCATCGGCGACCGCCTCTACGCCCTGGAGAAACAGAGCGGCCATGTGATCTGGAACCGCCCATTGGACTTCTCGCCCACGGCGCCGCCCGCAGCGAACATTGGCCTGGTCGCCGTGCCCGGCCGGCACATCCTCAACACGGTCGAGGCGTTGGACGGCACACTGGCGTGGTACATCCGTCTCCGCGGGCGGATGTTCGGCGCGCCCGCCGCCCTCGGCGACTTCTTCTTTGTCGGCGACGACACGGGGTGGATATACTGCATCAACGCCCGGATCGGGGAGAAAATATGGCAGCGCGAGACCCGCGGGCCCATTGAGGCCGCACCCTATCCCATGGCCGACATCTGCTACGTCGGGTCGACCGACTACAAGGTCTACGCCCTCGACCCGGTCACCGGGTTTGAGAAGTGGGAAACCACCACCGGCAGCATGGTCCGCAAGCGCCCGCTCGGGACGGCGGACGCCGTTTATGCCGAGTCGTACAACAACGGCGTGGTTGCCCTGGACGCCGAATCCGGAACGATGAGATGGCGGGACCAAGAAGCCGAGAGGGTTCTGGCGGTGGGAACGAAACGCGCCTACCTGCTCAGCAAGAAGCCCGGGGTTATCCGGGCCGTCAATGCCCGGAGCGGCGAACTCGAGAAGCGAATTCATGTCGGCAAGTACAAATTCTTCCCCACGAACTACACCACCGACCAACTCTTCCTGGTGAACGAAAAGGGGCTGGTGGTCTGCCTGCGCGAGAAGAGCGAGAAGACTGAAGCGGCTGCGAAGTAGGTTCAAAATTCCGCTGTAAGTTTCAGCACCCGCTTTGTGGATGACGTCACTTTCACCCGGTCGTCGATGCGGTAGCCCACAACCCAGACCGGGCGCTTCCGGTCGGCGAGGATGGGAAGCCGGGCCCGTGCTTCCCTCGGAATCTTCTGGTCCACCATGAAGTCCTGGAGCTTGCACGTCCCCTTTGCGCCGAGCGGGCGGAAGCGCTCACCCGGCCTCCGGCTGCGAAGCGTGAGGGGCGGGGAGAGCTTGTCGAGGTCCACCATCTCCTCGTGCTTGTTTTTGAAACGGATGAAGTTCGCCAACAGATCCCTTCCCGCATCGAGAATCTCGGTTGACAGGGTGATGTCCGTGCCTGGCACGTCGGTCGCGCCGGGGATGGAAAGCTCGACGGGCTTCAGCGCCTTGTGCGCCCTGGCCGGCGTCTTCTGAAAGCGCAGGTCGCCGCCGCTGCGGACCACGCGGAGGCCGCAGGGCAGCGTTCGTTCCTTCTCGCCTCCCTTTTCGTGGATCAACTGCGCAACCGCCGTGTAGTGCTCGCGGGTGATCTGCTTCAGGCCGACTCCCATCGTTTCGATCGCCATACGAACCACCATCGGCAGCACCGCGGCGTGCACACCGGCAAGTTCCGAGACCGGCATCACGACCGCTCCCTCTCGATGCTCGTGAGCCAAACCTTCGAACGTCCGCCGGGCGGTAAGCGTGAGGAAATCGGCCGCTTCGCGGCATGTCTCGGCCAAGCGCCCCATTGCGCTGCGGAGGTCGCTGTTGTACTCCGATTCCAGCAGGGGAATCAGCTCATTGCGGAGGCGGTTTCGGAGGTATGCGGAGCTTGTGTTCGAGGAATCGACACGGTACCTCTGCCGGTGCTTGCGGAGGAAGGCAAGCACGTCGGCGCGCCAGGTCCGAATCAAGGGTCGGATGATCATGACTTGGGAGCGCTCCGCCAGCCGCCGCTTGGCGGGAATACCCGCCAGACCGGCAACACCCGTCCCCCGGAGGAAGCGGTGCAGGACCGTCTCCGCGTTGTCGTCGGCCGTGTGACCGAGGGCAAGCCGCGTGGCGTTCACCGACAGGCAGACTTGTTCCAGGTAGGCATAGCGCGCCTCGCGGGCGGCCTCTTCGATGGACAGGCCCTTGCCGGCGGCGATCTCGCGAACGTCGGCCTTCCCATCGAAGCACATGCAGTCCAGCCGCTTGGCAATGCGCTTGACAAAGACCGCGTCGGCCTCGGCCTCCTTGCCGCGGAGCATGTGGTCCAGATGGGCGACGCAGATCCAGGAGGGGGTTCCGCGGTGGTCACGCAGCCGGCATAGCGCCCGCAACAGGGCGACGGAATCGGGCCCGCCTGACACACCGACGACGACCTCATTTTTTTCACAGAGAAGACTGTAACGCCTGATCGTGTCGGTAACCGATTCCATAAACGGGTCGCGCGGCATGGTTCACTTATCCTTTGCGGGAACAGGGGGTCCTTTGATCTCGTTGCGCAGCGACGCGGCGGCCTTGTTCTTCGGCTCCAACCTGAGGAGCTGGTTCAGGAGGAAGAGCACGCGCCGGGCGAAGTCGGGGCGCAGGGCCAGCGCCCGGCGGAAGGCCGCCACCCCTTCGGCGTCGCGTTTGGCCTGGAACAGTGCGGATCCCAGGTTGAAGAGCGCGTCCGCGTTTCTGTCGTCAAGCCGCACGGCCTTTTCGTATTCCCGGATGGCTTCCGAAAAGCGGCGCTGCTTCTGCAGGGCGGCCCCCAGGTCGCTGTGGTATTCGCTGGAACCGGGATTGAGATAGACGGCCTTTCGGTAGGCCAGCTCCGCCTTTTTCTTGTCGCCGGCCAGGTAATAGTACTTGCCCAGTTGGTTTGCCGCCCGAGCGGAGTCGGGAAGGATCTGTAGCGATCGGGCGATGGGGACCTTCGCCTCCTTGTAGTGTCCTGTATCGAGCAGAAGCCCCGCCAGCTCCAGGTACGCTGCGGGCCGGTCCGGCGCCAGCTTGATGGCGAGGTGAAGCTCGTCCACCGCCTCCTTGTACTTGCCGAGGGCGCGGAGGGCGTCGGCCAATCCGCACCGGACCTTCGCGTCCTTCGGATGGGTCTCGATAATCTTTCGGTACTCCTCCAGGCCCGTCTCTTGGTCCTTCATCACCGTGAGCGCAAAGGCCCGTTCCAGTTGCGCGTCGAGGTCCGCCGGGTCGAGTTCAATGGCGCGGGCGTATGCCTTGGCGGCGTCGTCGATCCGGCCTGTGTAGTAGCAGACGTCTGCCAGGCCCTTGTGGGCCTGGGCGAACTTGGGCCGCTCCCGGATGACACTACGGTAGGTTTCTTCTGCGGCCTTGAGGTCGCCCATCTTCATCAACAGATAGCCCATCTCGCATCGGAGCCCCGGCGAGTCGGGCGCAAGGGCCACCGCCTTTCGATAGGCGGAGAGCGCGGCATGCTCGTAACCGGCCTGCTGGGTCAGATTGGCCAGCCAGTGCCACGCGCTCACATTCGTCTTGTCCTTATTGCAGACCTTTTCGAGGGCGAGGATGGCCTCGTCGATCTTTCCCTCGCGGGCCATGGCGAGGGCGCGAAGCATGTCGTTCCCGACGCCGATCATCTGCTTTGGGTCGGGCCGCTGCGCGTCATCGGCATCCAGCGAAAATCCATAGCCCCCCGCCGCATAGCCGAGGGACCGGAGCTTTGCAAGGACCGCCGACGAACCGGGGGACGTCTGTTCCGGGCCTGCATCGGTCGCAAGCCGGCTTATGAGATCGCTCAGTTTCTGTTTCATGCGGTCGGCCTCGCTCGAGTCGTTTACCCGGTTCTTCGTCTCTCCGGGGTCGACATCGAGCTCATAGAGCTCCGGCAGGGTGGAATGAATGTACTTTCGCGTGTCGGTCCGAATGCCTCGCAGCACACACCAGCCGAAGTTGATCCGGTTCGCGTAGTTTTCCAAATAGGCCACGGGGTTAGGGGGCTGCGAGCCATGGGCGACAGCCGGCATGAGGTCCCGCCCGTGCAGTCCATCGGGAATGGAAACGCCTGCCAGGTCCAAAATGGTGGGCATGATATCGACGGAGCGCACCTGGTGCGGATAGACCACGCCCCGTTTTTGGCCCCCTGCGGGGTGCAGGATGAGCGGCACGAGGACCGTGGCGTCGTAGAGGAAGATGCCGTGGGTTAACTCCCCGTGTTCGCCCAGACTCTCGCCATGATCGGCGGTGAGGATCACGTGCGTGTTTTCGTAGACGCCAAGCTCCTTCATACCATCAAGGAGCTTCCCGATGCATGCGTCGGTGTAGGCGATCTCGCCGTCGTAGGGGCGCTGCGGGTATTGGTCGCGGAAGGGCTGGGGGGGGGCGTACGCAACATGGGGGTCGTAGTAGTGGACCCAAAGGAAGAAGGGACGACCGGTTGCGCTCCGGGTGGTCCCGCGGAGCCATTCCAGCGCCGCCGCTGTGGCCTCGTCCCCTTTCTTTTCATTTTCCTCCGGCACGGCGTGGGCGTCGCCGGTGCGTTTTGCCGGGATGGCGAGGGAGGTGAACCTGTCATCATAGAAGTCGAATCCGCGGTTCAGTCCGAACTCCGCCGCGAGGGGGGCGGCGCTTACCACGGCGCCGGTCGCATAGCCTTTTGCCTGGAGCACCTCCGCGAGGGTGAGGCAGCCGGGCGCCAGGACGAACCCGGCGTTGTCGCGTATTTTGTGACGCGTGGGGTAGACGCCGGTAAGGATGCTGGCGTGGGACGGCGTGGTGAGGGGGACGGGGACAACGACCTTTTCGAACCGGACGCCTTCCTCCGCCAGGCGGTCGATGTTGGGCGTTCGGATATTGCCATATCCGTAGCAGCCGAGGTGGTCGGGCCGGAGGGTATCGATAGTGATGAGGAGGACATTCCGCGGGCGCGCCCCAAGGCGGGGCAGCAGGACCGCGAGAAGGGCGGCCAAGACGACAATTGCCGATGCGATTGTCAGGGCGATCTTCCGCCGGGAAAACATGGGGACCTCTTAGGGAACGTCCAAATATCGGCCAAGAAAAACGGCCCCCTGACGGGCGCCAGGAAGCCGCTTTTCAGTGTTGCTCCACAGATCGGTCGGGATCAACCCGCTCCCGCCTGTTTCATCATCGCCCGTACCGAGGGGCCCCGGCCGCGGGCGCGACTCCTTGTCTTGCGGATCGGGAAGTCGATGAGCTTGCGATCGTACTCGTACGAGCGCACGGCCATGAGATCGAGTGTGTTCTGCTCGCTGTCGAACTCGTAAATAGAGATCATCTGCTTCCGTGTGTCGATAATGAAAACCGGCTCGGAGTTGTCGCGCCAGAAGCCGACGACCCCGATCATGAAGCGCCCCGTGCCTTCCTGTGCGGCGACTTTCTCGCCCACGACAGCCGTCCAGGCGACGGCGGCCAGCAGCAGGACGATGACAGCCAAGAGGCACTTCGTAAGGCGTATGCTACTCAACATGGTTTCACCTCCTGCCTACCTCTGGGCCTCTTTTTGGATCAAGTCCATGACATCCTTCACCCGGGGGCCGGGCTTCGTCTTGCCGATGGGGGCGAACAGCACGTCCTTATCAACAGCGTCCCACGTGAACCGCCGCACGCCCCGGAGGGCGAAGTTGTTCGTCTGGATCTGGTATTCATAGGCCATCAGGACTTGGTTTTTTGTGTCGATGAGGAAAAGAGGCTCATCATCGCGCGGCCGGTCTTGTCCCGCGATGGCGATGATATCGCTGACCTCGCCCGAGCTCTGTGCGAGGACAGGGGCCTGCGTACGCTGAACGATGAGCCCCCCCGCCAAGGCGACGGCGATCAGGGCAAGGCCCACATTCCACATCCACAGATATCGTTTCATAGCTACCTCCCGCCGTTGTGGCGTCCGTTAGTATACATGGTCCTCCAATTCATCCTGCGCCAGGATGGTCGGGTGGACCAGGATGAGCAAGTGCTGTTTCTGTTCGATCGTCGAGTGCCGACTGAACAGACGCTTTATGAGGGGAATCTTGTTCAGAATCGGCACGCCCGATTCCACCTCTCTGTGGGTTACGTCGGCAAGGCCGCCAACCAGCAGGTGACCCCGGTCCGGCACACAAACCGTCGTCTCCACGATCTGGAAGACTTGCTGCGGCAACTCGATGGACATCGTGCTCACGACGACGTTGTTGTTCGTCGCCGCGACAGCCTGGATCGGAATTCGCCGGAAGGGACCGCCCTGCGTGCCAGCGGGCGGTTGAAGGCGCAACACCTCGGGAAACAGCTCCAGGTAGACGAATCTGCGGTCGGCGCTTACAATCGGCCGAACGTCCAGGCTTGTCCGGGTCGTGACCGTGCCGACCTCCGGGTCCAGGGCGCCCTGGTTTCCGACGTCGGCGTCCTGGATGTAGGCATACGATTGACCCACGCTCACATTGCCGCGCTGGGTGTTGAACACGGTCAGGCGCGGGCTGGCGAGGACCTCGGCCTGGGTGCTGTTCTGGGCGGCCCGGATCAGCAACGTGGCCTGGATGTCGTTCAGGAAGGCGAGCCCCAGATTCATGCCGATGTTCTGGAATCCCTGACCCAGAACAGAGCCCAACCCCGCCGCGCTGTTGTCGATAAAGTTGGCGGTGCGGTTGCCTGTGGTATCGAAGGGGTTGCTCAAAGCGAACAGGTTGCCGTTCGCCACCGTGCCCTGCAGTTGCGGGTCGAGCATATAGGGCCGCTGCCAGCGGTTCGCCCATTGCGTGGTGTTCTGCCACTGGGGGTTCGTATTCCAGGTGCCCGCCCCGGTCTGCGGGTTGAGCATCTGCCGGCCGTCGGATCGGATCAATAGATCGGTGATGTCCGTTCCGATTTCCTCGAGAAAATCGTCGGTTACGGTGAGGAACCGGCAGTCGATCTGCACCTGCAGGTACAGCGAATCCCTCATCCTGCTGAGGAGCTGCCGTATCTGCTCGTGCACATCTTTCGTCTGTTTCACGATCAGGTCGCCATCGCGGAAGGCGATGGTTCCCATGCCCTCGCCGCCTTCGATGTCCTCACTGAAGTCGTCGTCATCGCCCTTGGGCAGATGGGGCACAATGTAGGCGGGCATGGCCTGCCAGGAATCGACCCCTGTGATCTTAATGATCAGCTTGACCAGCTCTTTGCCCCGGGTCTGGAGCTCGATGTCCATCATATCGCGGCCGCGGGAGTCGCGCAGGATCCCGCCGCTGCCACCGCCGCCGCCGCCGCCAAAGTCCAAACCGCCGCCGCCCTCACCGCCGGAGGATGGGCCCTCGCCCAGGATATTGGGCCGGCGCGGTCGGTCGATGACGGCCAGGAGGAGGTCGCGGACATCATAGACGAGGACCACCATATCGCCTGCCATGGCCTCCTTCGTCGTGATCCAGATGGCCTCGTTTCGGATGGTGTAGGCCAGGCCCTCCCCCAACATGCAGATGTTGTCGAGGGCGGCTCGGAGCGAGACATTCCGCAGTTCCAGGGTGATGGTCGTGTCCTCCGGAACCTGGGAGTCCAGCGCGATGTTTTTGTCCACCAAGGTTCGCAGGAAGTTGACCACGTCGAGGATCGGCGTGCTTTCAAAGCTGATGTCGACGCGCTGCTCATCAAGGGCTTTTTCGAGATTCCTCTCGTTCTCACTGAGGTCCGAGGTGATCTCGGGGAAGGAAACGGGCTCGCGCTGGGAGATGCGCTCCCAGACTTCCTTCTTCGGGAAGCCTTCGATATCCGTCCGAGGCAGGGCGGCGTCGGTGAGGTACTGGCGGTTTTTCTCGTGCTCGTCGATGTCCATCTTCCGAATGTCCCGCCAAGTCTGCTTTTCCTGCTCGATTTTCGCCCGTTCCATCAGTTCCTCGACGGCGGCGTTTTTCGGGTCTTCGTCCAGAATGTCGCGGCAGGTCTGGACCACGTCCTCGTAGCGCTCCTTGAGGAACGCGGAGTAGGCCTGTTCGTACATGGTCTGGATTTTCTGCTCGGTGAGGTCGTTCTGGCGATCCTCGTCCTGCGCGGCCTGCTTCGCGGCTTCGCGTTTGCGGACCTTCTCCATGGTAATGTTTTGCTCTTCACGCCGGCGCGTGGCCAGCTCGATCAGCGACTCCAGGTGGTCCTCGTAGGCCGTCACGTCAACGTCGCGACGCAGTCGGTTAATCATGATGGTGCACAGGTCGAACGCCGCGAGGGCATCGTCGTACCGATTGGCCTTCAGCAGGGCCACGCCTTCGCGCAGCTTGTTCTCCATCTCGAACTTCTTCTGCTGGATCTGGACGGCCTTTTCCTCGGCCAGCCGGTCGGCGGCGGTCTTGAACCGCTCTTTGGGCAGATCAAGGGCCGCGTTGGTCCGCTGCAGCAGGTCCCTTGCCTTCGCATAATCGGGCACGAGACGCAATGCCTTTTCCAGCTGCTCCTTCGCCTTCTGGTACTCCTGTTCGTTGTAAAATTTTTCGCCCACGTTTGCGTAATGCTCGGCGAGGGACTGGTTTTTCTGCTCGATGACCCTCCGCTCCATCCGCATCTTGGAGAGCAGGCGGCTGGCTTCTTCGTCGGAGCCCAGGGCCGCTGCGCGCTCGGCCTGCGACTCGGCAAGGGCCTTCTGCATGTGGGTATTAACCGCCCGGTTCACATCGGCGCCGAGATCGACGTTGGCGCTCTTGATCTCCTGGTAGAGAAGCGCGGAGTCGTCGTACTTCCCGGCTTTGTACAGCGCCTCGGCCTCGCTGAACTTCCCCATGAGCTCTTTCTTTCGGTCAGGGGTCGGCTCGGGGGCCCGGGCTCGTTTCATGGCCGCCTCTTCGGCGCGCCGTTTGGCGTTCAGGAGCATGCTCCGCAGGCTTCGGTTCCGCCACCAGCCCAGGTCCACTCCGCTGTTGGCGACCTGTTGCAGGCAGTCCTTCGCGTCGCTCCACCGCTCGTCATCATAGAACTGCTTGCCCTTTTCATACAGGTCGGTCATCTGGCGCTTCTTGGCCTCGGCCAGCATATCGGGGGTAGGCGGCTTTTGCGGCTTCTTCACCATTTTCTTGGGGGCCGGGGTGGGTTCGGCGCGCGGCGTGGTTTTTGGGGGCTTGGCGATGGGCGCTCCGCCCTCGCGTTTCTGCTGGGCGATCTTCTCGTCGACCTGGGCCAGGTAATTTTTCAGCTGCCGGTTTTTGAAGAACCCGAGGTTCACCTTGCTGGCCGCGATCGCCTGGAACATCCGTTTGGCCTCGAGATACCGCCCTTCCTCGAAGAGCCCCTTGGCCTGCTCATACTTGGTCTGCATCTCCTCCACGCGGTCGGCCGGCGGCTTGCGAAGCTGCTCGTCGATCCGGGCCAGGTAGTTGTGCAGGTCCCGGTTTTTGAAGAACCCGAGATAGACGCCACTGTTCTTCACCTTCATGAAGAGGTTGCGGGCCGGCTCAAGTTTGCCCTGGTTGTACAGGGCGATGGCCTTGTTGAAGTCCGCATGGACTTGGGCCTCTTTTTCCTCCTGGGACGCACTTGGCTTCTCCTGGCACATGCCCTCGGTCGGGCAGAGCAGCATGCTCCATCCCATGAATAGCAGGAGCCCCAGTAAAACGCTCCAAACCATCCTTCTGCTGTCTGTCGTCGCCACGCTTCTCTCCTTCAATGATGAGGCGGTAGAACCTGTTGTTTTTGCCAACTCTATTGGATTTCTTCGGGTCGCTCTGCGCCCCGTTCCTTTTCCTTTCGCCGCATTTCATCTTCGGCCTTTCGCGCCTCGTCCTCGGCCCGGCGGCGTTCCTCCTCGGAGCCGAGCGCCTCGAGGTCCTGTTCCAGGCCGCCCGGCTTTCTGCCTCGCTTAATCCTCTTCTTCGCTCGCGGATGCCGGGTTGTGCGTTCGGGCGGGGCGCTGCCGAAGCGGCCCCAGGGGGCGGCGTCTTCCTCGTAGCTCCACTTTTCCTTGAGGTTGCCCCGCTTGTCCACATACACTATGTACGTGGCCGGGTAATCGCTGAACCGACCGAAGCGGAACACCCGTATGTTCACGCGGGGATAGACATCTACCAGGAAGCACCCGGTCCGGTAATCCACCTTGATCTTCTGTCGCTTCCCCGCCAGAAACACATACCCTTCGTAGAGGGTGCCGATCTCCTCGCCGATCTTGATCTGAAAATAGGACTTCGACATCCATCCCCCATAGTCCTTTACCCATTTGTGGATTTTGACGTTGGCTGTCGCTTTTCCCCCGTCGCGAGGCGGCGTAGCGCTTTTGATGGCGAACTCGATATCGCTCGGGATGTAGATGTCTGCCTCTGCGCTCTTCTTGCTCTCGGGTGGGACGGCATTGGGGGAGTAGGAAGACACGGCGTAGACGTATGTCTCGTCGAAGGCCGTGTTGGAGTCCTCATACGTCCCGCCGGGGATGGTTTTGCCCCTCGCCTGCACGGGCACCATGTGCAAGCGTTTGAATTTCTTCTGGTTTTTTTTCCTTCGATATACATTATATCCCTGGATGGGGGCCCGGTCGTCCCTCGCGTCGGGCGGTTCCCAGGTGAGCTTCACCGTCTTCGACCCCTTCGCCATCTCGATCTCCGGCTTGCGCGGGGGAAAGACCTTGGGTTTGGGGATGAACGGGGTAACCGTTACCACCAGCACGTACCGCTGCCCCATGATGTCGAAGAAGGTGACTTGGGCCTTGCCCTCTTGCTCGCCTTTGACCTTCAGGCCTTTTTTGTCGGGCGTCAGGGAGATGCTGATCTTGCCTAAGGTCTCTTTGGCGTAGGGTTCCGTTCGGATCGTGTCCTCCCGGATCGGCTTGTCGCATTGCCAGAGCGCTTCCTGGGTGCGCATCACCGAGAGGGTGTCAACCATATCCCGCGGCGGGTACCAGGCCGTCTTGGCGCGGGGCGGCACGTCGCCCAAGGGCTTGTAGGCCTCGGCGAAGTCCCGGGCATATCGGAGTTTCTCCAGCTTCAGATCGCCCGGCTTTCGCTTTAGGTTCCTCTCGACCTTTTGGATCAGGTCGCGGGCCTGCCCCTCAAGATCCTTGGCCTTGACGGAGGGCTTGAGCTGGGTGAAGGCATAGGCGGCAAAGGCCAGAGCGATCAGGAGGATGACCTTGTCGAACCACTTGAAGGCGATTTTCTTGATGTCCATTCTACTCCGTCGCCTCCTCCTCCGCCCGCTTTTTAAGGGCCGCCTTCATCGGGCTGAAGTCCAGCGCTTCGAGATAGAGCCGGACGCGGACGGTGGTGTTCTCGAACAGATCCAACCGCGCTTTGGGGAGTTGCTGCTGCTTTTGCCGGCCTTCCCCCGGCGCGGCGCCCATGTCAACTTGAGACCGTCCCCCGCCTTTGGGTTTTCGGATGATGTCGCACGAGTGGATGTTGTATCGCCACGGCGAGGAGAGGATCGCCGCCAGCAGCTTCTCCACAAACTTTGAGTCCATATCGACGTTCACCAGAGTGGCAATCGGCCGATAGGTGTCGCGGATGGTCTTGCGCCTGGGCTGCTCTCTCTGTGTGCTGCCTTCGATGTCAAACTCGGCCTCGGTGAAATCGGGCGCCCCGGGAAATCCGACCTGATTCACCTTGAGCACCCTCGCCCGCTTTTGCTCGTCCTTGACGTCGCAGAGGATATCGCATATATCCTTAAGGATATAGTACTCCTTGTTCGCCACAAGCATCTCCGGCCGTGTGGGGACGCGGGTGCCCCAGCCGGGCAGGCGGCTGTGGAAGGGGGTGGGCGAGGCGTACAGAATCTGCTCGCTCTCCAGCTTCTGTCTCAGCTCCGTCAGCCGTTTGGTGTATTCATCCTTCCAGAGGGCGGGGTCGTCATTGAAGATTTCCCCGAAGCGATGCGCCTCCTGGATCAGCTCTTTCCGGCATCGCCTCTCTTCTTCCTTGATGTGCTTCTGGCGTTTCTTTTCGTGTTCGATATGATACTTGTTCACGCAGTTCTTGGCGTACTTGTGAAGCTGCGTGATGCGGCTCTCGAGGGATTGAGTATTTCTCTCATTCTCGCTGAGCACCGGCCCCGTGACGACGAAATTCGCCACCACCAGGGCGAGCAGGAGCACGCCGAGGACGATCCAGAAGATGTGCTTTCTTATTTGTTCCATAAGGTTGCGCTATTCCAGCGACGTTACTCGGCCGCCGCCTCTTCCTTCTCGGCCTTGATGTCTTCCAGCGTCTTGGCCACGCATCGAATCTGGACCACGAGGTATCGCGTTCGCTGCTTCCTCAGGATATCGGCCTTGACCTTGTCCTGGTCGCCCCCTCTTCCGCGTTGCACAGGGGCTTCCAGTTCGCCGAAACCCGCTCTCTCCGTGCCTCCAATTACTTCGCCAAGTCCATTGCGGATCTCGTGTCTCCGCTTTTGGGGCATTTCCTTTACCGATTGGAAGATCGCGGTCTTGTAGGGCTTCAGCTTGATCCGCTTCAGTTTGTCGATGTAGTCGGTAAGGTAATTCAGCCCGCGGTGGCTCTCCGTCTCGATGGCAATGGTGATTACAATGCGCTTGGCCGTCGGGTCGGTGGCAAGTCCGCCTCCCGCGGCGGGGCCCCCGGCCGCTTCGGGCGCGCCGGCTTCCGGGGCGCCAGCCTCATCGGGCTCGCCCCCCTCTTCCTTTTCCTTCTCCAGCCCCGCGGGGTCGACAATCCGGGTTTTCATGCTTCGCAGGTAGGCGAACTCCGGCACATCGTCGCGGATTTCCTTATAGGCTTTCAGCCAGAAGTCGCGCGGCAGGCCCAGGGTGTCGGCCGCCGGGTCGTCCTCACCCAGTCCCCTCTCCGGGAAGCCGATGCGGTTCGGGATGCGCCCATAGAAATCGAGGGTGTCGAATCTGACGGCTGCGTTCTCTTCTCTCCATTTTTTTTCGTACTGTTGGGCCTTGTCGATCCAAACCTGCGACTCGTCCTTGGCCAGAACGTTTTTGATCAGGTCGCTCGTGTTGGTGGCCCCCTTGTAGAGGAAGCCGAATCCGAGGGCGAAGAGGAGAAGCGCGGCAACCGCGATGGGTTTCTTCCCGGATATCTCCCGGGCCATGACGAATTCGTCGGGCAGGAGGTTCAGCTTTACCTCGCCCATGCCCAGGGCCTGAACCCCCAGCCCCAAGGCCACCCCCAGCCCCGGCAGGGCCTGGGAGAACTCGGCGGGGTTGATGCCGCGGCCGAGCTGAATTGTCTGGAGCTCGGTCACTTTACGAACGTTGTAGTTCAGGTTTTCGGCGATGAAACGCTCCAGGCCGCTCACCTTCAGGCCGTTGCCGAGAAGGAGGATCTCGTCGAGGCGAACGTCCTTTGCCAGGGACTTGTAGTAGCCGAGGGAGCGCTGGATTTCGCCGATCAGCTCGCGATAGATCGGCTGGAGCAGGTCCATGATCTGCTTGCGGAACTTGGACTCGGCGATATTCTGTTTGATGCTCTCGGCTTCGTCCACCGGGATTTTGAAGTTCTCTTCCAGGGCGCGGTTGATGCTGTTGCCCGCAATGTGGAGTCCCCGGGGCCAGAAGCCGTTCTTGCTGGCGACGACCAGGTCCGTCACCTCTGAGCCGATGTCCACGATCACGGTTGCGCCGGGGAGCTGCTGGTCGTATTTAATGAAATTGTAGAGGGCGAGCGGAGAGACCTGCACGCCGGCGAGCTTTCTCCCGTAGTCGCCGAGGGCGTTGATCAGCTCCACCACGTTCTCTTTGCGGGCAGCCACCAGGCTGATTTCGACCGGCTCGCCGGGGGCGAACACCTCTTTGACTTTCTGATAGCGCCAGATCACCTCGTCCAGGTCGAAGGGAATCTGCTGGCGGGCCTCATAGTTCACAATTTCGGGAATGCGACTTTCCTCGACAGGGGGCAGGCTGATGAACTTCGTCAGAACGCCCTTGCCCGGAATGGCGAGAAAAATGCCGTCGGCCCGAAGGCGCTGACGGCTGGCGAGGGCGCCGATCGCGCCGCGGATAAGCTCTTCCCTCGGCATCTCTACCGAGCCGCCGCCCAGGGGGATCACATCGTAGCCCTGCACCACGAGCACGGATCCGCTCCGGACCATCTTGACCGCCTTGACGGCCGAGCTACCCAAGTCGATTGCCCAGACAGACTTCATCTCGAATGCATATCCTCCCAGGCCTCAGGGCATGGTCCGCATACCCGTTGATCCCTCCGAACGGAGATAACGTTTATGGATATGGTCGGCCACGTAAGGCAAGACATTCTATGTGCCCGCAAAGGCCATGTCAAGCAAAAATTTGCCCCTTTTGTGCTTTTCCAGACGACGTCATTCGTCTCTCCCGCAACCCAATTCTGCAAGGGTTCGATCCGCCATCGCCTCGGGGGAGGCCTCCGGGTCCACAGAAACCCATCGGAAGTCTCGAAACCGCCGGAACCACGTGAGCTGGCGCTTGGCAAACTGCCGGGTGCCCTTCTTCACCGCAACGATCGTGTGGTGGAGGTCCATCCTCCCTTCAACGTGCTCGATCACCTGCCTGTACCCCAGCGCCTGCCTCGCGCTGCGCCCCAGCCCGCCGGGGAGGGCCAGCAGCCGCCGGACCTCCTCCACCAAGCCCTCCTCGAACATCCGCTCCACCCGACGGTTGATGCGATGGTGCAGGTCCTGCCGGTCCCGGTCCAGCACAACCCCCCGACAGGGGCGCGCGCCCTGTTCGCGGTCAAACTGCCGGTGAAGCTCGGAAAAAGGCGTGTCGGTGGCATGATAGACCTCCAGCGCCCGGAGGATTCTCCGCAGGTCGTTCCGATGAATCTTTCGGGCATACGCGGGGTCCACCTCGCGCAGCTCGGCATACAGGACCTCTGCACCCTCGGCCTGGGCGCGTGCTTTCAGTTCCCGGCGAAAGGCCCAGTCGGCCGACGGTCCCGCGAACACCCCCTTCAGGAATCCTTGGATGTAGAGGGCGGTTCCCCCGACGGCGATTGGCGTCTTCCCGCGACTGCGAATTTCCTCGATGGCCCGGCCGGCGTCTTCAACAAACCGCCCGAGGCTGTACTCCTCGGAAGGGTCCAGAATGTCGACAAGGTGATGGCGGATGCGCTTTTGCTCCTCGGCGGTCGGCTTTGCCGTGCCGATGTCCATCCCCCGGTAGACCTGCATGGAATCGAAGCTGACGATCTCTGCGCCGATGCGCTCGGCGATCACCATGGCGGCGGCGCTCTTGCCGCTGGCTGTCGGACCGGTTAGGAGGGCAAGTCTGTCCATGGACGGGCTCTCCATGTCAAGGGGCGGCAGGACGCGGGAGATCGCCCATCGCGGGGATCACGGGACTTTCAGCACGCCTTTGAAGCCGGCCGCCTCCACTTGCTGGGCGTGTTGTTTCACCTTGTCCCAGGAGGAGAAACGGCCCGTTCGCACGCAGTAGAAGGATGTTCCGGATCGGTTGATGACACGGATGAAGGACTCGATCCTTCGCTTGGCAAGTGCTTGCCGAACTGATTCGGCCTTTTCCCGGGTCTGAAAGGCGCCCACCTGGACGGAGAAGAATCGGTCCTCGGCGGGCATCTTTTCCTGGGCCAGGGGTTTCCGGCTGGAGTAGGGGTAGTTCCGGATCACCTGGCCGAGGTAGTTCTCAGCCTCGTCCCATTTCGCCTGTCGCAGGCAGGCGACGCCGAGGAGGTACAGCACGTCGTCTCGCTTGGCGGAATAGGGGAATTTCTTTAGAAGCCGCCGATAGACGTTCTCCGCTTTGTGAAACCTCTCCTCCCGCATGTAGCACTCCCCGAGCCGGAGAAGGGCCGCTGACTGAAGGTCCTTGTCGTTTGTCTTGCTCAGACACCGCTCGAAATCCCGCCGCGCGGCGAAGTAGTTGCCCTGGGCAAAGCTGCACATCCCGCGTCCATAGTAGGCGTCAGCCGCGTGGCCGGACCCGTTGTCGCTTTCAATATACTTGGTGTAGGTGGCCATGGCCGACGGATAGCTCTGGGCGAGGAACTGCTTGGTGGCCTGTTGATACAGCGGGTCGGTGGGCGGACCGGACTTGACGAACCAGGTGCAAGAGGCGCACGCCACGACAACAAGGCAAGCGATTATCGCGGTGGCGCCGGAGCGGCGTCGGATAGATAACGACCTTGGATAGCTCAACTTCTCTCCCCGATCGGCAGACACATCGACAGGCCCCTACAGGCGCGGTTCCGGAGAAACGATACACACCCCTTGCGTCTATTGTAGTCTGCCGTCTCCGCAAGTCAACATAATTTTGCTTGACTTGTCGTTGCCGCCAAGGATATTATCATATCCTTGAACTTCTGTACTCACGGCCGAGGCGCCCGAGGAGATGTCCTTGAACGAGGTCGTGTCTATGACGATCCCTGCGAGTGCGCAGTATGTGCGCGCTGTGCGGGGCCTCGTGGGAGAAGCCGCCAATCTCGCGGGGCTGCCGGATAAGGAAGGCAAGGACTTGGCCCTGGCGGCGGCCGAAGGCTGTGCGAATGTCATCACGCATTGCTACTGCGGCCAGGCCGGAAAGATCGTCGTGCGCTGCCTCATGCGCCCGGGCGGGCTGGAGGTGCGCATCCGGGACTTTGGGGCGAAGCCCAATCCGGCGACGATCCGGTCCCGCGATCTCGCCGACATCCGCCCCGGCGGCCTCGGCGTGTTTCTGATGCAGAACCTGGTGGACGACGTGCGGTACGATTTCACCCACAGAATCGGCACCGAGGTGATTCTGAAGAAGAGGAAGGCGGATAACGCCAGCGGCACGGCGAACGACGACTGACGCCCTGGAGGACAACCATCGTGGAAGTGGAACAGAGGAAAACAGATCAGGCCATAATCGTGAGGGTCTCGGGTGAAGTGGACATGAAGACGTCCCCCGAGCTCCGGCGGTATCTCGTCGTGCTGGTGGGCGAGAAAAGCGAGCGGATTATTGTGAACCTGGAGAATGTGGACTACATCGACAGCTCCGGCCTCGCTACACTTGTCGAGTGTCTCCAAGGCGTGAAAAAATACGGCGGACGTTTGAGCCTGACCGGCATGAACGACAACATCAAAGATATCTTTGTCATGACACGGCTGGACACCATCTTCGAGGTCTTTGACACCGAGGAAGACGCGCTTGGCTCGGAGAAAACATGAGGGAGTTCGCAGAAAACATCGGTAGAGGGGGCATTGATACGATCCGAAAACTGGGTGGCATGGGGTATCTGCTTATGGATGCGTTCCGATGGACGTTCATCGGTCCCTGGCAGGGATACCGCTTCCGGTGGCGGGCCACCTTCTTACAGATGGTCCGCGTCGGCGTACGGTCCATCCCCATCACGGCCCTCGTCTTAGCCGTCGTCGGTCTGATTCTTGCCCTGCAGATGGCCTACGTACTGAAGACCTTCGGTGTGATGCAGTACGTGGCCACCGTGGTGGGCATTGCCACCGTTAGGGAATTAGGCCCGCTGCTGACCGCCATTCTCATGTCGGGCTACGCGGGCGCGGCGATCGCCGCAGAGCTGGGGACGATGAAGGTCTCCGAGGAAATCCTGGCCCTGGAAACCTCCGCCTTGAACCCGATATGGTTTCTCGTCGTCCCGAGGGTCTTCGCAACCATGATCATGATTCCCGCGCTCACGGCCATTGCGAATGTCGTCGGCGTTCTGGGCGGCATGCTGGTGGGAACGGCCGTGCTTGACATGTCCCCCGGTTTCTATATTGACCGAACGATTGAGTCGCTCAGCAACAAAGACATTATTACCGGACTTCTGAAGAGCGAAGCCTTCGCCGTCGTCATCTCCACCATCGCGTGCTACCAGGGGCTCTCCGTCGATGGCGGCGCCGAAGGCGTTGGAAAGGCCACGACGTCCACCGTCGTAAATTGTATTGTCTCGATCATCGTCGTGGACTGCATCTTTACGGCGATGTTCTACACCTATAACCTGTAACTGCCATGTCGCACCACAGCAACAAAGACCCCCAGGACTCCGTTGTCCAAGTGGCGGATTTGGTGAAGAGCTTCGGTCCGCGGACGGTGCTGGATCGTGTGAGCCTCAAGGCCATGCCCGGAGAGACGCTCGTCATCATGGGCGCCAGCGGGTGCGGCAAAAGCACGCTGCTTCGGAACATCGTGGGCGCCTACACGCCCGACTCGGGGAGCATCAAACTCTTCGGCCAGGAAATCACCACCATGAAAGAGCGCGAGATGAATGAGGTCCGCAAGCGATTCGGCATCCTCTTTCAGCAGGGCGCGCTCTACAACTCCATGACCGTCGGCGACAACGTGGCCCTCCCCCTGCGCGAGCATACCGACCTCGATGAAAATATCATCGACATCATGGTCAAAATGAAACTGGAGCTGGTGGGCCTGCGGGACTTCGACTACCTCATGCCAGCGGCTCTGAGCGGCGGAATGAAGAAGCGCGTCGGCCTTGCCAGGGCCATCGCCCTGGACCCCGAGATCCTGTTTTACGACGAGCCCACGGCGGGGCTGGACCCCATCGTCGCCGGCGTGATCGACCAGCTCATCATGGACCTGAGCAGGCGCCTGGGAGTTACTTCCATGGTCGTCACCCACGATATGGTCAGCGCGTTCAAGATCGCCGATAAAATTGTCATGCTCTATGACGGCAAAGTGATGCAAACGGGAACACCCGAGGAAATAAGAAACAGCAAGAACCGCTTCGTAAGGCAGTTCATCTCCGGAGCGGCCGACGGGCCGATCTCGCTGCGGAAGTCAATGACCGACTACTCTGAAGACCTGGTCGGGGATTAGCCGTAACCGGCGATCCAAAGTCTGTAATCCGATGGAAAGGAGACTCGGTGGAAGAAACTCGCTCGGAACTCTGGGCCGGAATCGTCATCATCCTCGCCGTTGTCATTGTCGTCACGATGATCATGAAAGTCGGCAAATTCGTGGATATTGAACCGCGCCAGGAAATCGCCGTCTATCTCAGCCGGGTTCAGGGCATCAAACCCAACGACCCCGTCCGCTACGCCGGCATGGAGGTAGGCAAGGTGACGTCCGTGGAGTACGACCAGGAAAAGCAGAAGGTCAGGCTCGGGATGAGCATCCTGAAGGATAAAGTGATCCGCGAGGACAGCACGGCAACGGTGGCCGTCACGATGATGGGAATCGCCTCGGTGGAAATCTTTCCCGGCGACGGCGACGCCGTCGAAAAGACCCAGGGCCCCATCGAGGTCAAAGGCGTCGAGACCGCCACGCTGCAGGACGTAGCCGACAAGGCCGGCGCCCTCCTCGACAACCTGAGCCAGATGCTCGGCGAGGAGCAACGCAAGCAGTTCCAGGAAATCCTCCTCCACATCCGCGACGCCAGCCAAAACGCCAAGAACGCCTTCGGCAAGATCAACAACATCGTCGAAGAAAACAGAGCGGGCGTTCGGTCCACCGTCGAGCACATCGACAAGGCCGTGAAGGGGATTCATCAGATCGTCACGGAAAACAAGGACAACATCGCCGCCACCATCAAGAACATCAAGAGGGCGTCCGGACGCCTGGACAGTCTCTTCAACCAACTCGATGAGGGCATCAAAGATATTCGGGCCGCCGTCGCCGAGGCCAAGAAGTTCGTGGGCACGGCGAATCTTGTCCTCGACGAGAACCGAAAGCCCATCAATGACGCCTTGCGCAACGCCAAAGACATTACCGCCAACCTCTTGATCCTGAGCGCCGACATCCGCCGCCACCCCTGGAAGCTCCTCAACAGGCCCACCGAAATGGAGGTCCTTGCAGGGGACATCGCATCGGCTCCCGACCGCCTGAAGGCCCTCATCCGCGATCTCGACGGCCAGACCGACAAGCTCATGGAGATGATCAAGCTGAGAAGCGGCGACGCCAAGATTCAGCAGATGGTGGACGATCTCAAGGACACCATCGAGCTGATGCAGAAAAACCAGGAGGAGCTCAAGAGGCGAGCCGCCGAGCCGATCAAGAAGCCATAGGCCGTATCAGAGGTTGCAGAGCAGACCATTTCGTTCCCCACACGCGATCATCGCGCGGTTGCCCAGGCGCGGTGTCGCGTCGTAGAGATCAGTCGAAGGTGAAAACCCTTTACATCAACCCACGAAGCTCTCTGAACACGATCGTACTGCCCGAGGTGATGCGCGACGTGACCCTGGGGAGAAGGAAGGCGATCTTTGCCCCCCTGAATCTTTGCATCTGCGCGGCCGTGACGCCCAAGAACTACGACATTGAGATCGTGGACGAGTGCGTGCGCCCCGTCGATTTTGAGGCGAAAGCCGACGTCGTGGGCATCACCTCCATGACCTGCACGGCGCGGCGCGCCTATTGGATAGCCGACGAGTTCCGCAAGCGCGGCGCGAAGGTCGTCATGGGCGGAATCCATCCCTCGGCGCTCCCCGATGAGGCGGCCCTGCACGCCGACAGCGTTTGCGTGGGGGAAGCCGAGGCGACGTTGCCGAGGTTCTTCCGGGACCTGGAGAGCAATGGTCTCCAGAAGATCTATCGGGCCGATGATGCGGGAAACGTGCCGATTGCCACGCCGCGGCGTGACGTGATCTCGAAAGAGGAGTATCTGGTTGCGAACCCTGTGCAAATTTCACGCGGATGCCCGCACCGGTGCAGGTTCTGCACGACCTATGCCATCTTCGGGCGGCGCTATCGCACCCGCCCCATCGAAGACATCGTGGCCGAGATGAAATCCACCGGCGGACGGTTCTTCATCTTCGCCGACGATAACCTGATCGGAGACGCGCCCTGGGCGAAGGAATTCTTCCGCGCACTCATCCCCCTCGGCATTCAATGGGCCGGGCAGTCCACCATCCTCATGGCGAAGGATGATGAGCTGCTCCACCTGGCCAAGCGAAGCGGATGCCGGGGACTCATCCTCGGCCTGGAGAGCACCTCCCAGGACGCGCTGGACGAGGGCAGCAAGCGCTACGCAAAAGCGAAAGATTACCTTCGAGCCATTCGGAAATTCCAGTCACACGCCATCGGGATCTGGGGCTCCTTTCTCTTCGGCTTTGACAGCGACACCCCAAAAACGTGCGCCGAGTCCGTGCTTTTTGCCGAACGGGCGAAACTGGTGATGTCCTGCTACCCCATTCTGACGCCCTATCCGGGGACCCCCCTCTACGCCCAGTTCAAATCAGAGGGGCGGCTCCTGACGGAGGACTGGTCGAAGTACAACGGATCCACGGTCGTATTTGAGCCGAAGCAGATGTCCGCAGAGACCCTGAGGCAGTTGCAGTTGGCAGCCTTCGGCCGCTTCTTTTCACCTCTATCCATCCTCAGACGACTCGGATTCCTGCCATTCAAAAAATACTCGTGGATCGCGAATTCAGCAAGCTGCCTCGGCCTGCGCGCCTACTTCTGGCGCAAAGGGAGGCGCATCCCCACCCTCGCGAACGTGTCGCGCCTGCCGACAAAGTGAATGCAGACCTGAGCCGAGGGCGAATTATTCCTTTCGTGCCCCATCGGCGTCTGCTATAATGTCCCCCCCACAGTGGAACGGACCGAAGACGGTTGGAGAAGAACAACATGCGACGGCCCATCGTTTGGCTCTGGTGTGCAGCGTTGCTTGCCGCAGGCATCGCATCGGCCGACACGGTCACGCTCAAAAACGGTGACCGTCTGACCGGCCAGACGGCCGAGATCGAGGGCAAGATCGGCATCCTCACCCCATACGGCTACATCCTCCTCAAAAAGAACGACATCGCCAAGATCGAGAAGGCGCCCGTTGAGACCGCCGGCGCAAAGATCGACCCGAAGCTCTACAACCGCCTGGTGGAGGTGGCCCTCAGCCCAAAGCGCAGCGCCGGCCTGCGAAGCCAGGCCATGCAACAGCTCGCCGACCTCGACGCCAAGAAAGCCATCCCCGTCCTCGTCAAGCTGGCGTGTGAGGAGAAGGAGAACACGAGCATCATCTCGTCCGCCGTCAGCGCCATCGCCACCATGGAACGCGAGAATGCCCCGGCCCTGCTCTTCGGCATCCTCTGGAGCGCCAGGAACCCCGCAGCGGCGCGGTATGTAGTGAACGCCCTATCGACAACGGGCGTGGGAAAGGAACCCCTGATTCATTTTTGCACCGAACTCGCCCAGCGGAAGAGTGACCTCAACGCGCGGATCAACGCCGCCTATGCCCTGGCCAGCCTCGGACAGCTCATCGGCTCCGCAGCGCTGGCATCCATCGCCGATAACGAGAAAGTGGACCTGGAGACACGGATCAAGGCGGTCGAGCTGATGCCGCGCAAGGGCATGCCGCTGCAGACGGATGTCCTGCTGAAGGTCGCCCTTGACCCGAAGCAGGAGAAAGACCTCCGCCTCCGGGCGATCAAGTGCCTGACCAACAGCTCCGATGACAAGGCCGCCGTGGAGGCCCTGGGGAAGATCGCGCTCAGCACAGAAGACGAAAAGATGCAGCAGATCGCCACGGAGACGCTCCGCAAATCGGGTGACAAGACAGCCGTCGCCGTCTACGCCAAGCTGGCGCGGCTCGGCCTGAACACCACCACGCGAACGGCCGCCCTCGCCATACTGTCGAGCATCGACGACCCCGCCGCCGTCCAGGGGCTTCGCGATGTTCTCCTCGATGCCCGGGACGATATGAAGCTCCGCCTTATCGCCTTCGATGCGCTCAAGGAGAAGGAGGCGCCGCAGGTGAACGAGGCGCTCATGGAACTGGCCACGGCAAGCGACGACGAGTCGCGGCTGAAGCTCCGGGCCGTCTACCTGCTCCGGCAGCGCAACAAGGTCCTGGGCGATGCGGCACTGAACGTGACGATCCAGAACCTGCTGTCGGGCGGGAACGAGAAAGCCATCGCATCGCTGCGCGACACGATCGGGAACGCCAAGCATTTTGGTGTGATCTCCGTCGCGGTGGAGATTCTCAAGAGCGGCAAAGTCAAGGTGGATGCGCCGCAACTGCTGCGGGAGATGATCCTCGAAATCGCCAAGAACTACCGATCCAGCGCCGAAGAGCTGACCGTCAAGAACGCCGCCGAGGCGCTGGCCCTCCTTGGGGACAAAGACTCGGCCAAGCTTTTCGCCGCCATGCTCTTGCAGGCCAACGACTATCCGACGAAGAAGGTGATGTGCGTCGCCCTCGGCGCGTTGGCCGATCCGGTCGCCATACCGGCGCTAAAAGTAATGGCGCTGAAGTCCGACGAACATGCCGACATAAAACGCTGCGCCGCGCACGCCATCTGCCGCATCGCCGTTACCCCGGCGGTGGAGCAGATTCGCGATCTGCTGCCGACGCTTCGGGACAAGACCGCCCGGAAGCAGGCGGAGCAGCTCCTCAGCCGCGCGGAGGTCTACTGGAACCCGCCGAACGCCTACAATGTCGTTTACTACCTCTGCAGCATCATCGGCTACGACGAGCTTCGACTCCCGGCGGCGAAGGCCCTCGACACCATCTGGAACAGCCCCGCCCGACCCGTGCTGCTGGAACTGCTGCAGAAAATCGAGAACGATGCCGATCAGTACATGCTCCTGCTCTTCTTCCACTATGCCCGCTTCCGCAAGCCGGAGATTGTGAAGATCTATGAGAAGCTCGCCGTGTCCGCCGCCGGACCGCAGACGCGCTACTATGCGATCAATGCCTTGTCGAGCCTGGGCCATGAGAAGACGTACGAGTTCATGGAGGAGTACGTGGCCGACCCGGAGGCGGCGTATTCCTACGGGAAGCGATCCTTCATCAATTTATTGAAGAACAAAAAGAGCAGGTCGAGCTTGCCCGCGCTGGTGGCCTGCCTCGACGACCCGACCGCCAGCACCGTGACCCGCGCCGCCGACGCGCTGACGGAAATGACCGGCGAGGACTTTGGCCCCCTGCCCGCGCCCACACCCGAAGCCAACGAGAAGACGATCCAGAAATGGCGCCGATGGCTCACCCAGCAAGGCCTGAACCCCAGGCCGCGCAAGCAACGCGAACCCAAGAAACCTGCCCCCCCGGCAGCAAAGGCCAAAAAGAGCAGCAAGAACACCTCGGCCAAGAAGGCGACGGAGGCCCCCGCTGCCAAACCGACACCCAAAGCGAAACCGAAGCCCGCCTCCGCGAACAAAAAAAAGCCGGGGGGCAAGCCAGCCGCTGAAGCAAAACGGAAGGCCGCGCCAAAACCAAACCCCAAGGTCCCCCAACCGAAAAAACCGGCCCCATCCGCTCCAGCGAAGGCGCCCCCAAAACCCAAAACGAACCAGAAAAAGGGCTGAGCGTACCCATCCTCCCCAAGGCTTACAATTCGGACGCAGCGCATGGCACAGGATGTACCAGGTATTCTTAACAGCCTATGACTACATATGTTGCAACTTGGATATTGACACAGCACAGAGGAACCAGACCCATTGCGGCCCCCGTTGGATACGATGTAAACAGTTGAGTCTCAATCGATGTATTACCAATGTGTTATAAAGGTCTGGCCTTTGTTTTGACCCGAAAGCCATTGAAAACGAGCGCCGAAGCGGGTACCTGTACGCACCCATCGAAATCGCAAAAATAAGGAAGACATAGATATGGCCACAACCGACTTCGGAATTGCATATGTCCTCTTGCTCGCCATCGCGGCCACTGTGGTCGCTGACGGAGGTGAGGTGGCGAAAAAGGCCGAGAACCTGCACAAGGTGATCTGGGGTAAGTTCGTCCACCCCAAAACCCACGTCGTGCGCACCCGCGTGCGGGGGACGGGTGGGTCGCCATGGGGCTCGGAGCTGGAGGACACGTCCCTCTCCGGCGGGATGTACCTGGCGGCCATGGTGGATCGGTTTGATGTGACGAAGTCCCCCGACCATGCTGAGGAGGCGCGGAAGATATTCGGCGGCCTTCTGCTCAACGCCACCTGCGCCGAGCCGGGGTTCATCGCCCGGGGCGCAAAGCCCGACGGCAAGGGATTTCTCGGCGCACCCTCCGTCGATCAATACACCGGTCTGCTCTATGGCCTCTGGCGGTACTACGGGAGCGCCATCGCGACCGATGCGGAGAAGGAGCAAGTCCGCAAGGTCTACGCCGACTGCCTGACGCGGCTGGAGCGGCACAAGTTCACCATCCTCGACTCCGACGGCAAGACGCCAACGAAATTCGGCCACCTGAGCAGCGTTCGGCCCACACGCTCGGAGCGCCTCCTGTCGTTTCTGTTGGTCGGATGGAGGCTCACCGGCGACAAACACTGGTTCGACGTCTACGAACAAATGAAGAAGCCTCGGCTCGAAACCTGCCGCAAATTCCCCGACTACAACGCATGGGTCCTGGTGCAGAGCGCGCTAAGTCTCCATATGCTTGTGGAGACGGAAGAGCGGCCCGAGGTACGCAAGGTCTACGAGGAAGGCTTTGCCAGTTGCGTACGGCACTGCCGGAAACAGGTTCCCGCCTATCGCGACTATGTGGACAGCGGAGGCAAGAAGGAAACCGTGAAGACCTTCCGCAATCCCATCGAGGGGATTACCACGATCCTTCTCTCCGGCGACGGCGAGGCATCGAAGGAGATTGTGCAGCCGCTGAAGGATATCCTCATGGCGACCGACCCCGGCACGCACGGCAACTCCGTCTCGCTCTGTTCGCTGGAATGGGACTACTGGTTGGCCGTTAAGAAGGGGCTGATTCCTCGGTAGCAGAATGAATGATGAATGTTGAATTATGAACGTTGAATGAAGAAGTAATAGACTTCGACATTCATCTTTCAGTGTTCAGCATTCGTCATTTCCGCGGCCTCTGGCTTTCGCCGCAGTTTCATCACCCCGCTCACGGCGAAGTAGACGCCGAAGCCGATCAGGAGCACGGCGCACACGCGGATCATGTTCTGGAGTGCGGCGTCGGTAATGAATCGCGTGCCGAGAGCGATGCCCAGCGAGATGAAGCTGTACCATACGAGGTCGGATAGGATGTGCCCGGTGCAGAAGGTCGCCGTCGCCGCCCGACCGAGCACGCGGGTCCGGGTGATGTAGGTCAAGCCGATCGTCGCCCACCAGAAGGTGAAGTACGGATTCGCGGCGCTCAGGACCAGCCCCGCCGCGATGGGATGGCGAATCAGCCAATCCGGTGTGCGTTCGGGATCGACGTGCAATGTTATGTTCGCCGCGTCGGCCATCATCCCCGCGCCCATCCACAGCAGCGCCGCCCCACCGATGACGCCAATGGCGGCGAAGACGTCCCTGCGTTCGAGCACCCGTCCGAGGCCGAGAACGACCGCGGCGACGAGCAACAGTTCAAGGATGCCATGACCGAGCACAACCAGCGGCCCGGCCCAGAAGCCCCGGTACGTCGCGGCGGAGATCGTCGCCGCGAGCACGGGGCCGGGCATCATCGCCCCGCTCAGGCCAATGCCGAAGGCGCTGACGAATATGCCGCCTTTTGTGTTCATGAGGTCCTTCATGACTTCATCATATCACGGCCACAAGTGAAAGAAAAGGCAGTCGGCCCCAAAGGCCGGCTGCCTGATAGAGAGGAGCGTCCTGGGTGAGTCCTCCCGATTCGGTACAGGAGAAAGACGGGCGGTGATTCCTCATTCTATATAAATTCGCATTTGCGACTGTCCCTCCGGCGGCAGGCCGATGCGTTATGCTCCGGCCTGCTGCGGGTTGAAGCGCGATCGCGCGGCAAGCACCGTCGTCCGGCACTCAAGGCAAAGGCCGTAGATCGTGCCCTTGATCTTCGGGCCGACGAACATGTCGATCCGTTTGCCGCACCAGATGCACTTCAACGTCAGTCCCTCGGACCGCGCATTGCCGACAAAATACGGGTTCGCGCCGGTCTTGTTCGCCCCATGGTTCTTTCGCCTGAAAAACCACATACTCTGATCCTCCAGCAGACGACGAGGTAAGGGTAGAGTGACAGCGGGGCAGGCACTCAAATCCAAACTCATTCACACACGCGGAAGTGGCAAGTCGGGTGACACGGAAGCAGAAAGCAAAGCCCATGCCGGTCGCGCGCGCATGGTTTTTGAAATCCGGATGGCGTCGTAACTCTCTGTTGTGAAACCAGTTATGTGATTACGCATTTGGGAATAATCGCATTGACGAAATATCGTCGGCCGGCATATGAATCAGTTTGAAACAGAGGACGAGAACGGCTGTTGCATCATGGCGCACGCGTTGAGTTTTCCTCTTGATTTGCCAGGCGATAGCTCTACTATAAAAGGCAGCGCATCCCTTCGGTCCGTTGTTAGTTGAGAAGGGTAAGGAATGACCGACTACGTTGACGAGTTTGTTGCGGAAGGCGCGCTCGCCCTTCCCGTCACCGGCCGACTGAAGATCGGCAGCGATGACGACCTGATCCGACTCAACCGCGCGGCGTGGCAAGTCCTCGAACGCACCGGCTTCAAAATCTACAGCAAGCGAATCATCGAGAAGGTGAAGGCCTTCGGCGCGAAGGTGGACGAGGACGAGATGATCGCCCGCTTCCCGCAGGGGCTCATCGAGGAGACGGTCGATTGCGAGCTGCGCCCCGAGCCGGAGGACACTCCCGTTGCCGTGCCCAAGGAATACCAGATGGGCATCGGCGAGGTCTGCTTCTTCCTCTACGACTGGGAGAAGGACGAGCGCCGCGCCGCCACGCGCGACGAGACCATCCAGATGATCCGCCTCGGCGACGCGATCCCGGAGGTCCGCTCCATCGGCACGCCCGTGGTCAACTCCGAGATCGACCAGCGCGTCGAAGCCATCGAGTCGGCCGAGCTGCTCATGTCCAACACGAACAAGCGCGCCGGTCACCACGGCCGGCTGCATCGTCATGTGCATCGCCGAGCTGCTCGGCGCGCGCCTGGTCGCCCGCGCGATCAACCCAAAGGCC
>JAADGH010000208.1:19931-32896 GCA_013152475.1 Planctomycetota bacterium | reverse complement strand
GCTCCAGGTTCCAGCCCGCCGTGTCGAAATGGCCAAAGCGACACCCCAAGACCAGAGCGAGATCGGCTTCCTTGATCGCCTCGCGGGAGCAGTGGACCGTAATATCGCCGAGCGACAACGGATGCTCGTCGGACATCACACCGCGAGCGTTCTGCGTCGTCACGACGGGGGCGTTGATCGCTTCGGCCAGTTGGGTCAGCCCATCACATGCACCCGTGTGCAGCACACCCGCCCCGGCGATGATGATGGGACGCTCGGCGGCGGCGAGCACCCGCACGGCATCCGCGATATCCTCCGCATCAGGGGCCACACATTCCGGCGCGATCGCCTGCGGGATGGTCGCGTCGCCCTCCATCTCCAGAATATCCTTCGCCACCTCCAGCACCACCGGCCCCGGCCTGCCCGACTGCAGGATGCTGAACGCATCCTCCACCATCCCGGGGATGTCGCCGACCGCCTTGGCCGAACGGCACAGGCGAGAAACGGTGCGAAGAATGTCATGTGGTCGAGACCGTGGAACAGCTTGCTCGGTTCCTTGTCGGCGATGCGAGCCTCATTCTTCGAGGTGATGAGCAGGACGGGAACCGACGCGCTGGCCGCTTCGCCGAGACCGGTCGCGGCGTTGCTCGCCCCCGGCCCTGGAATAACCAGACAGACCCCCGGCCGACCCGAGGCCCGCGCATAGCCGTCGGCCATGAGCGACGCGGCCTGCTCGTTCCGGACCAGGACGTGACGAATCTCATCCCGATACTCATAGAGCGCATCGTAGATCCCCTCGATATGCCCGCCGGGCATACCGAAGACGGTGTCCACCCCCTGCGCAATCAAGCAGCGAACCAGGACCTCTCCACCGATCATGTGTTCTCCTGTTTTCATACTGTTGTGTTACCGGAGCCCATATCCTACCCCTATTGAAATCCCCCGTCAAACAGTGTTATGATCTTCGCGCTTTGGCAACAGACGCTGAGAGGTCCGACGCGGGAGGAGATTATGCCTGATCGTCCGAACGTTCTCTTGTTCTTTGTGGATCAACAACGCTTTGACACGCTGGGGCTCAACGGACACCCCACGTGCAAGACCCCCGCGCTGGATCGGATGGCCTCGGAGGGAGTGAACTTCACAAGGGCCTACTCCTGCTGCGGTCTGTGCAGCCCGGCTCGATCGTCGGTGATGACGGGGCTCTACCCGCACAGCCACGGCCAGCTGACCAACACGCACGACTGGCAGACGCGGCGCTTTCTCGATCCGAAGATTCCCACCTTCGCGCGCATGCTGTCCGACGCGGGATACCACACGAGCTACGTGGGCAAGGTGCACCTCAGCAGCCCGGAATCGCCGCTGCAGTATGGCTTCAGGGAGTGGCACCGGCCCTACCACCAATACCTCAAAGAGCGCGGCCTAAAGCCAACGGCCAATCAATGGGGCGCCGTTGACCAGGATGGTCTCATCGGTCCGCGATTCGGTCCCGACTCGACGTGCTTTCGCTGGCCCTTCGCCGCCACATGCACCGGACCGGTGGAGAGCCACCGGGAGTACTGGCGCGCGGAGGAGGGGATTCGCATTCTCGAAGAACGCGCGAAGGACCGCAAGGACAACGGCACGCCCTTCTTCCTGCGGATCGACTTTCCCGGTCCGCATCTTCCCTTCATCATCCCGGAGCCCTATGCCTCCATGTACGACACAGGCGAGATACCGGAGCCGCCGGAGTTCGCCGAGACCTTCGAGAGGAAACCGTACATGCACGCGCAGATGCCACGCCTGTGGCAGACGGAAGGGACCGACTGGGCCTTCTGGCAGCCGATCGTGGCGAAGTACTGGGGCTACGTTACCTTCCTCGACCACCTCATCGGGCGAGTAATGGACCGCCTGCGCGACCTGGGCCTCGAGGACAACACCGCTGTCTTCTACACCACCGACCACGGCGACACCTGCGGCAGCCGGCGGATGTTCGACAAGGGCTACTGCATGTACGAGGAGCTATACCACATCCCCTTCATTGCCTCGTGGCCGGGCGTCTGGTCGAGCGGGCAGAGCGATCGGTTCATCAACCACATGGACCTCATGCCGACGTTCCTGGAGCTGGCGGGTATCCAGCCGCCGGAGGGCCTCGATGCGCGAAGCATCCAGCCGCTTCTCGAAGGGAAGGCCCCGGACGATTGGGCGACCGACGCCTATGCCGAGTTCCACGGCATGCAGTGGGGCCTCTACTCCCAGCGCATGGTGCGCGCGGAACGATACAAGCTGGTCTTCAACGCACCGGATATCGACGAGCTGTACGACCTGGAAAGCGATCCGGCGGAGTTGAAGAACCTGATCGACGATCCGGACGTGGCAGACGTCCAGCACGAAATGTACCGCCGGCTGTTCCGCCGCATGCAGGAAACGGGCGACCCGTTCTTCCGCGATTACTGGTGGCCGAAGTACGAGTCGGAGCGGCAAGGCGTCATGCTGGATCCGGACCTGCGGTACGGCGAGAAGTCATAGACTGTGGGGCTGTTGAAAAAGGCCTTCTCCCAATACGTGACGTGTCATTCTGAACGAAGTGAAGAATCTCGACTGTTCGAACGATTGAGATCCTTCGTGTGCTTCGTGGTTCGGCAGGTCTTGGCCGCACGAAGACACGCCCAAACGAGTTTGAGCGTGGCGTTCGATAGTTATCCGGTTACCGCCGGCGAATTGGATTTTCGTATTTGCGATGTTTGACAAATGCCGTTTTGTGTGGTATACTTAAACAAATGGGCAATAGACGGCCCCGGTGTGCCTGCCGGGGCCGTTGTGTTGAAAGGGGCGGCGTGAAACATTAAAAATTACCGAACGAACTCCATACAACATATCGCGTTCCAGGCGGACACATACCCAAGATGTCGTGCTTCGTCTATTCTCCGGCATACTACTGCGACATCGGCGAGCATGTCTTCCCGGTCGTGAAGTACCGGATGCTGCACGACCTTCTCCGCAAGGACCCGCGGTTTGCCGATGTCGAGTTCCCCGAGCCGACGCCCGTCACCGCGTCGGATCTGGCGCTCGTCCATACGGACCAATACATCGGCGACCTCCTGAACTGCCGCTGGACGGCCCGCACCAGGTCGTCGGAGCTTCCCATCTCGCGGCAGATCATCGACGCCTATCTCATCGGCGCGGGCGGGACACTCCTGGCCGCGCGATCGGCCCTGGAGGATGGTGGAGCGTCCATGAACCTGACCGGCGGGTTCCATCACTGCTTTCCCGATCATGCCGAAGGGTTCTGCTACGTGAACGACGTCGCCATCGCGATCCGGAGACTCCAGAGCGATCAGAAGATACGAAAGGCCGCGGTAATCGACTGCGACCTTCACCAGGGCAACGGTACGGCCTTCATCTTCCACGGCGACGACTCGGTGTTCACCTTCTCCATCCACCAGGAGCACCTCTACCCCGTCAAGGAGGAGAGCAACCTCGACATCGGCCTGTCCGGCCTGACGCGAGACGATGCCTACCTCCGGCACATCGAAGAGCACATCCCGCACATCCTTGACGAATTCCGTCCGGACATCGTGTTCTACCTGGCCGGGGCCGACCCATTCGAGGGGGATCAACTCGGCAACTTGCGCCTGACGATTCATGGGCTGAAGAAGCGGGATCATTTTGTTCTGGAGTACTGCGCCGAACGGCGCATCCCCGTGGCGATCCTGGCGGCGGGGGGCTATGCCGTAAACACGGATGATACGATCCAGATCCATTACAATACATGCCTCGCGCTCCTCGATGTATTCGGCCGCAATCCAGAAGGCTACCGTCCGTAAGCCATGTATTTATCATAGGTTACGACCCGCCACAGGGTCCCGGAGACGGCAAAACCCGATTTTTTGTTGAATTTGAAACATGCGGGTGCTATAAACTGCCTTCACCATGATCAGAAGCAAGATCGCCAGTCTGTGTCTCTTCGCACTGTTCCTCGTCCCGCTCCTGGCCGCCGGGAAGGATGTGGACCTGCCACCCATGCACGGCATGCGGTCGACGCGGGGCAAGCCGCTGTCCGAGGTGCTGGAGAAAAGCAAGCTCTGCGACATGGCGAAGTTCGGCCTTGAAATGGCCGCCTCGATGGAGGGAGACAACGGCTCGAAATACAAGGCCTACAAGACATCGAAGTCGGTGGCCGAGGTCCTGGAGTACTACGCCAAACTCGCGGCGAAGAGTGGCATGGGCGACGCATCGCCGACCATGTGGGACAACTCGAAGGGGAAGAAAGACGAGAACCAGCCGAAGGACTGCTCCGGCACACTGGTCTTTTCAATGGACTATGCAAAGGAACGGGTCAGCGTGACGATCGCCGCGTTTCGCGAGGCAAAGAGCTCGAACACGACGGTCTATGTTTTTCTTCCCAAGACAGAAAAGAAGACGAAGTAACCGTCAAGGAGAGTGAAGATGGCAAAGCAGAAGACGATAGGCGTGGGAATGATCGGCTGCGGGTTCATGGGCAAGTCGCACGGCAACGCCTATGTGACGGCGGCGCGTTTCTTCGACCTTCCCGCCCGGCCCGTGCTGAAGGGCGTTTGCGGTCTCCCCCTCAAGGCGGCGCAGGACATGGCCGACCAGTGGGGCTTCGAGTACGCCACCGATGACTACAAGGCCCTTCTCAAGGACGATGAAATCGAGCTCATCAGCATCCTCACCCCCAACAACCTCCACGCCAAGGTGGCCATCGATGCGGCCAAGGCCGGGAAGCACATCATCTGCGAGAAGCCCCTGGCCATGAACGCCGCCGAGGCGAAGAAGATGGTCGCGGCCGTCAAGAAGGCGAACATCGTCAACATGGCGGGCTTCTGCTACCGCCGCTGCCCGGCGGTGTCGCTGGCCAAAGAACTGATCGACGACGGCAAGCTCGGCAGGATCTTCCACGTGCGTGCGGCCTATCTGCAGGACTGGATCGTGGACCCCGAGTTCCCGCTCCTCTGGCGTATGGCCAAGAAGGTGACCGGGTCCGGGGCCCACGGCGACCTGAATGCCCACATCATCGACATGGCCCGGTTCCTCGTTGGCGAGTTCGAGGAGGTCTGCGGCGACATGAACACCTTCGTCAAGGAGCGCCCCCTGCCGGCCGAGGGCATCGGCCTGTCCGGCAAGGGCGGCAAGAAGAAGGGCAAGGTGGACGTGGACGACGCGCTCTCCTTCCTGGCGCGCCTGACCGCCCGCGGCGGCGCGAAGGGCGATGTCATGGGCCTCTTCGAGGCCACGCGCTTCGCCACCGGCAACAAGAACCAGAACATGATCGAGGTCAACGGCAGCAAGGGCAGCCTGCGGTTCCGATTCGAGCGCATGAACGAGCTGGACTTCTACGACGCCACCAAGCCCCAACGGGAGCAGGGCTGGACGAACATCCTCGTCACCGAGCCGGTGCATCCGTACGTCGGCTCCTGGTGGCCGCCTGGACATCTCCTCGGCTACGAGCACAGCTTCGTGCACGAGGTGGTCGATACGATCCAGGCGATCTGCAGCCGGAAAAAGGAGGTCAAGCCGGACTTCGAGGACGGAATGCGGTGCAATGAGGTCCTCGACGCCAGCCTCGCGTCGGCGAAGTCGCGCAAATGGGTGAAGGTGAAAAAACTGTAGCCAATCGGCCGTTCTGGTTGAATAGACGGCAATAGCACAAGGAGGGATGAGGATGAAACTTGGTGTGATGATGGCCCTTTTCGGCCAGCAGAGCTTAGAGGATGCCCTGGAGTACGTGGTCAACTCCGGCCTCGATGCCATCGAACTCGGCGTAGGCAACTACCCCGGCAGTCCGCACGTGCCCGTTGACAAGTTGCTCGGCAGTCAGGTACAGCTCAACAACTACAAGGCGCAGATACGGGACAAGGGGATCGATATCAGCGCCTTGAGCTGTCACGGCAACCCCCTGCACCCCGACAGCAAGTTTGCCAAAACCAACCACGAAACGCACCGAAAGGCCGTAAAACTGGCGAAGAAGCTCGGCGTGGACGTCGTGATCAACTTCTCCGGCTGCCCCGGCGACTCGGACAAGGCGAAGTATCCCAACTGGGTCACCTGCGCATGGCCGCCGGACTACGAAAAGATCGTCGAATGGCAGTGGACGAAGAAGGTCATCCCCTACTGGAAGAAGGAAGCCAAGTTCGCCAAAGACAACGGCATCAAGCTGGCCTTCGAGATGCACCCCGGCTTTGTGGTCTACAACACCGAGACCATGCTCCGCCTGCGCGACGCCTGCGGCGACAACATCGGCGCGAATTTCGACCCGAGCCACCTCTTCTGGCAGGGCATGGACCCGATCATCAGCCTGAGGGAGTTGGGCAAGGCCGATGCCATCTTCCACGTCCACGCCAAGGACTGCCAGGTGGACGCCGGCAACGCAGCCAAGAACGGGGTGCTGGACTACAAGCCCTACGGCGACGAGTTCAATCGCTCCTGGATATTCCGCACTATCGGCTACGGCCACGGCCGGGAGTTCTGGTGCGATTTCGTCAGCACGCTCCGCATGATCGGCTACGACGGCGTGCTCAGCATCGAGCACGAGGACAGCCTGATGAGCATGAACGAGGGCTTCCAGCGGGCGGTTTCGTTCCTCAAGGAAATCCTGCTCTACGAATCCGTGGGTGAGATGTGGTGGGCATAGGAACAATCCGGGCGGGACGAGGTGTTATTCCTGTCCCGCCTGGTTCATGTACGACTTGCATCGGAAACAAAGAACGGGGTATATTGGAATGATGGAGTATGGGGCATCGTTTTTTCCCGCAATTCCATCACTCCATTCCCCCAACTTTATCTGAAAGCAGGTGACTCATGAATGTGGCCGTGATGGTTCTGATCTCGCTCATCGTCAGCGCGTTCGGGTACTTCGTCTACGCTCGGATGGTAGCCCGGTGGCTCGGCGTCGACCCGAACAGAAAGACCCCCTCCCACACAATGACCGACGGAATTGACTATGTCCCGGCGCGCGCGCCCGTCCTCTTCGGCCATCACTTCGCCTCCATCGCCGGCGCCGGGCCGATCCTCGGGCCGGTGATTGCGGCTGCCTACGGATGGCTGCCGGCGTTTCTCTGGATCCTCGTCGGGGTCGTCTTCCTGGGGGCCATGTTCGACTTCTCCGTCATTATCGCCTCGGTACGTCACGAGGGCAAATCCATTGGCGAGATCATCGAGGACAACATCGGCGACTTAGGTAAGCGCCTCTTTCTCCTTTTCTCCTGGTCCGCGCTCATTCTCGTCATCGCCGCGTTCACGAACGTGGTCGCCAAGACCTTCGCCAGCCATCCTTCGGTGGCGACCGCTTCGGTGCTGTTCATCGGAATCGCCATCGTTTTCGGTTTCTTCGTTTACCGCAGGAATGTCCCCCTGAGTGTCGCAACGATCATCGGCGTCCTCTGTGTCGCTGGCTGCGTATATGTCGGCCACAAGGGATGGGCTCAGATTCAACTCACCCGGGACCAGTGGATCGTTCCGATTCTGATCTACATCTTCATCGCCTCCTGCGCACCGGTGTGGATTCTCCTCCAGCCCCGTGACTATCTCAACTCTTTCCTCCTCTACGCCATGCTGCTCGGGGCGCTCGTGGGCGTGTTCGTCGCGAGGCCGGATTGTGTAATGCCTGCGCTGATCACATTCGACCACGCAACGCTCGGGCCGATCTTTCCCATACTGTTCGTGACGGTGGCTTGCGGTGCGATATCGGGCTTTCACTCGTTGGTGGGTTCCGGCACAACATCGAAGCAACTCAACAGCGAGGCCGACGCCCGGCCCATCGGGTACGGCGCCATGCTGATCGAAGGGGTTTTGGCCGTCCTCGCGCTCGGGTCCGTGGCGATATTGACCGCACAGGGATACACCGAGGCGATGGAACAAAAAGGAGCCATCCTCGTCTTCGCAGAGGGCATTGCCGCTTCGATGAAGGCCATAGGAATCTCCACGCCCACAGGTGTGTCCCTCATTACCCTTGCCGTGAGCTGCTTCGCCCTGACCACCCTCGACACGGGCACCCGCCTGGGGCGCTACGCGTTTCAGGAGTTTTTCGAGTCCAAGAATGATAAGAGGAAATCCATCCTTGCCCGCAACCGTTATATTGGAACGGCCATTACCGTCATCCTCAGCGGCATCCTGGCGGAAAAGGGCATCGGAGCGATCTGGCCCATCTTTGGTGCGGCGAATCAGTTGCTGGGCGCGCTTGGCCTGCTCGCCGTCTCGGCCTGGCTCGCGAGACGAAAAAGGCAGAACCTTTTCACCGTCATCCCGATGGTGTTCATGTTCACGATCACGCTCTCGGCCCTTGGCCTGCTGATCTATCACCGAATGAACAGCCGTGAGTATGGATTGGCTACTGTCGCGGCCTTCTTGTTCCTCCTGGCCATCGTTCTCACCGTCTCCTCACTAAAGCACCTGGCGATACGAGCGAGCACGGCCGAGCAAAGCGAGGACGATCAGGGGTCCGTCTCCACCAAAGCGTCTACCTGACGCCCGCCTGCTGCGGGAGGATGACATTGCGGCGCGGTTTCACATCGCCCAGAAAAAGACAACCGGAAGCGTGAGGACGCTCATAAGCGTCGTGGCCACCACCAGGGCCGAGGCGACCGTGCTGTCGCACCCATAGCGGGCGGCCAGGACAACCGCCACGGTGGCCGAGGGCATGGCCGTTTGGATCACAAGCACCTCCGTGCAGAGCAACGGCAAGCCGAACAGATGTGCCCCCCCAGCGGCAATCAGCGGTTGGACCAGCAATTTGATCCCGCCGACAAAAAGGATCAGGGGGAGCAATTTCCTCAGGGGCAGTGGATGCAGCATCAATCCAATCGTAAGGGCCACAAGAAATTCCAACGAATTGCCCCAGACACGGAGCACCCTGTACACCGGGGAAAACCAGGAGCTCTTTGTGGAAAAGTGCAGAAGCGAACAAGCGAGGCCGAGGACGACCGAAATAAAAATCGGTGATCGGAAAAACGCCAGGGATGCGGCCCACCGTTTCCGGCCTTGCTCCGCAGCAGCCCCGAAGTAGATGGCCAGGGCCACACCGAGTGTGAAAACAAGGACGCCGACACCCAGTTCTCCGACTATCAACGCCTCCGGCAGCGCCTCCCCCAGGCCCTTGGCGTTCTTGCCGAACATTTCCTCAATGAAGGGGTATCCGAGCAGGGCCGCAGGGCCGCACTGCCGAATCCAGCCACAAGCACCACCGCGCCCAACTGCGGACGCGCGAGCCGCATCCGCCGCCCGATGACCCAGGCCAAAGCGAGACAGATGAGTTCAGAGACGATCATCAGACCTGTTGGCGGGAGGTCTTCCTAGGAGAGAGAACGTGTGGAGAGATTGACGAAAATCAGCGCGGGAAGAGCGAAGTCGGTCACCAAACGAGCAAAGATCGGCGCATGCTCCGACGACACCACACCCCGCCTTCTCAGCCAGAGCGCGGAGAGAACCAAGCCCACGAGAACCAAAATGGACTTCAACAGTTGCGCATATGCGACCATCGGTCTTTTCCCGTTCGGCTATTCTTCTCCCACCATCTTCTTGAGGCGCTCGCCGGTGGAGATGTAGAGGACCTCGTGGGCAATGCCGTAGTTGAGTTCGGGACCGCAGATAAGGCGAAGGATGGTGTCGAGGCTGGCTTTTCTCACGGTCATCGTGATCTTCCGGGTCTCGGCGACCTTTTCATCGGCCACAAGATTGCATTGGGCAATTTCTCGCAGGTAGTTGACCGCATCCCTCAACGGCGTGCTCTCGAACGAGAGGTCGAGTCGCTTGTCCTTCAGCGCCCCGTAGAGGGCGACCTCGTTTTCCTTTGGGTTGTCAGGAATAACGGCCTTCTTGCTGAAGACCGCCTCCACATCCTTGGCTTTGCCCAGGCACAGGCAGTTGCCGATCACCGCGCACCGCCCTTCGACGCCCGACGCGAGGCGAAGAACGGTGCGGAGCGTCGCCCTCCTTAGCTCCACAGTTCGGCGGGTCTCTTTCATCTTGGCCCCGATCAGGACGATGTTCAGCTTCGTCAGGCTGCTGAGGAAGCTGACGATGTCCTGCATGGGGGTGCTTTCGAACGAGACATCGATGCGTTTCTTGTCGAGCGTCTCGATAAGCTCCGCCGCTTCCGGTGTGGGGTCATCCGGCGCGAGAAGGGTGCTCTTCACGAGGGCGTCCACATCTTTCGCGCCGCCGATGCACAGCGCATTGCCCACGACGCCGCACGCGCCCTCCGGTCCGGCCATGAGGCCGACCGCGGACGATAGCGACACGCCTTGCACTTCCAGTGTCGCCTTCCGCTCGCGGAGCTTGTCGCCGATGAGGACAATGTTCACGCCGCTGAGGCCGCGGAGGTAGTTCACGGCATCCAATATAGGAGTGTCCGCCAACGAAAGATCAACCGGCTTGGCGTTCACCGCCGTGAGGAGGGCCTGTTCCTCGGGGGTCGATTTCTTGGGCAGCCGGAGGCCCTTGCCCTGGGCAAGGCATGAACTACTCAACAATACGGCAACCACGAACCCGGCCAGCACGACGAACGCGGTTCTTCTCATCTGCACCGCCCTCCTTCTGCTACTTGCCCTTGGCGCCATCCTTCTTCGGGGCGGGCTTGACGTTTTCTTTCTTGCCTGCGTCCGATTTTTTTTTGGCCTTCTCTCCTGTCCCTTTCTTGGCCTCTTCAGCCTTCTTTTTCGCGTCTTCGGCTTTCTTTTTCTCTGCCTCAGCCTTGCGCTTCGCCTCCTCCCTGGCCTTGATTGCCTTCTCTTTCTCACGAAGGGCCCCGGGCAGGCCGACGAGGACCGAATCGTCCACGATCATCCACCCCATCCGCGTGCCGCACACCAGATCAAGGAGAGACCGGAGCGATGCGTCCTTCACCGCCACCGTCACCGTCATGTCCTTCACATCATCCGCCGAGTCCAACTTGATGTTGGCCTTGGATTTTTTCACCAGCAATGCTATCGCGTCCTTGACCGGCTTCTTGTCGAAGTCCACACCCGTACGAAACCGGCTCAGCGTCAGGATCAGCTTCTCCTGGGCCTTGGTCGGCTTGGCAGGCTCCTTGAACCGGCCCCGCCACAGGCTTTGCGCGGCCTTGGACGTGGTTATGAAGATCGCCTCGCCGTGGATCCCGTGGTACAGCCCGCCCCCACAGATGAGCCGCAGAACGGCGCCAAGGGAGATGTTCCGCACCTCTTCCACCGGCACGGTGTAGTTATCGAGGTCCACCACCGGGTCGATAACGATCGGCGCCGAGCACTTGCTCCGGACAAGCTCCAGCGCCTTGCGAAAGCTGCGGTCCTTGAAGACATGCGTCAGTTTGGTTCTCTCGAGCTGTTCTCTGATCTGCTCGGTGCGCTTGCCAATCGCCTCCTTGGCCTTCTTCAGCTCAGGGCCCTTTTCGGCCCCCGCACCGACGCGAACCAGGACCGCCACACCCAAGGCAACTATCCATGATCGATAACGCATAAACCACCTCACAAACAACGGTCGGGACGAATTTGCAAGGTCATACTATAACTCGCCACCCCATAGCTTTGCAAGCGCATTCCCGCTCACCTCTTGCAGGACAGCGGCAAATGGTGTAATATTCGGCCTTTACATCCAATTTTCTTCAAACACCGCAACGTTGTTGACCGTCATACCTAATGACTATTGAGAGCACTGATGTTGAGGGCGGTAACGCTCAGTAGTCAACCACAAGGCAATGCCGGTGAGCAGGCCGTGGCGCTTCGTGTAATGTGTTCCTCATGATCCGGGGTGAGTGTGGAAGGAGATAGACACAATGGCTGTTGATGTGAAGCAAATCGCGGAGAAGGTCGAGAGGGAAAACGCGCTTCTCCAGCAACTGCGCGACGAAATCGGCAAGGTCATCGTCGGCCAGGAGTACCTCGTGGAACGGCTCATCCTGGCCATGCTATGCAACCATCACGTCCTCATCGAGGGTGTGCCGGGCCTGGCCAAGACGCTCTCGGTCACGACCCTCGCCCGGACGATCCAGGCGTCGTTCCAGCGCATCCAGTTCACGCCGGACCTCCTGCCGGCCGACCTGATCGGGACGCTGATCTACAACCCCAAGACGGGGGACTTCGCAACCAAGAAAGGCCCGATCTTCGCCCACATCATCCTGGCCGACGAGATCAATCGCGCGCCGGCCAAGGTGCAGAGCGCCCTCCTCGAAGCCATGCAGGAGCGCCAAGTTACCATCGGCGAGGAGAGCTACCCCCTCGAAGAGCCCTTCATGGTCCTCGCCACGCAGAACCCCATCGAGCAGGAAGGCACCTACCCCCTGCCCGAGGCGCAGGTGGACCGGTTCATGCTCAAGCTGAAGATCACCTATCCGAATCGTGACGAGGAGCACACGATCCTGAAGAAAATGGCGCGGTCGAACCCGAACGTCGAGGTTTCGCCCATCATGCAGCCAGAGGATGTGCTGCGGCTCCGCGCGCTCGCCGACGAAATCTATATGGATGAAAAGATCGAGGAATACATCGTCAGCCTCGTCGAGGCCACACGCGAGCCAAGCAAGTACGGCCTGGAGATCGGCGACCTGATTCGCTACGGCGCATCGCCACGCGCGACGATCTTCCTCGCCATGGCCGCCAAGGCCAACGCTCTGTTGGAGGGTCGGGGCTATACCACGCCCCAGGACGTGAAGACCGTCGCGATGGACGTGCTCCGGCACCGCGTCATCATCACCTACGAGGCCGAGGCGGAGGAGAAAACGTCTGAGAATATCGTCCAGCAGGTCCTTGACACCGTGGAAGTGCCATGATCCCGAAGGAACTGGCCAAAAAAATTCGATATATCGAAATCTACACCAGCAAGGCCGTCAACGACGTTCTCGCCGGCGAGTACGAGAGCGTGTTCAAGGGCCGCGGGATGGAGTTCGATGAAGTCCGCGAGTACACCCCCGGCGACGAGGTGCGGTCCATCGACTGGAACGTTACCGCTCGCATGGGCCACCCCTACGTCAAGCGGTTCGTCGAGGAGCGCGAGCTAACGGTCATGTTTCTGGTGGACCT
>JAADGH010000208.1:0-19879 GCA_013152475.1 Planctomycetota bacterium | reverse complement strand
TGCGCCCTGCTGGCCTTCTCGGCCATTAAGAACAACGACAAGGTGGGGCTGATCGTCTTCACCGACACGATCGAGATGTTCATCCCTCCGAAGAAAGGCGTATCGCACGTCCTCCGTCTGATCCGCGACCTGCTCAACTTCAAGCCGCGCCAGGCGCAGACGAACATCGCCGAGGGGTTGGACTACCTCGGCCGCGTGACGCGCAAGCGCTGCGTGGTCTTTCTCGTCTCGGACTTCCTCGGCGAGGGCTTCGAAAAGCCAATGCGCATCGTCGCCCGCCGGCACGACCTCGTCGCCCTCTCGATCACCGACCCGCGCGAGGTCAACATGCCAAACGTGGGCCTTATCGAGCTGGAGGACGCCGAGACGGGGGAGCAGATCATCATCGACACCAGCAGCGCCGAGGTGCGAAAGCGCTACCAGCAACTCGGCAGAGAGCGGGCCGACAGGCTGCGCCAGTTGTTCCGAAAGACCGATGTGGATCATGCCGAGATCGTGACAGGGCGAGACTACGTGAAAGAGCTTGTGGCTTTCTTCCGAACACGGGAGCGACGGCCATGAAGGAGAGGGAGATCGAATCATGCCAGACGATCTGAAACTGACATTGCCGGAACGAGAAACGAAGCCGGAGGGAACCTCGACTGCAGTACTCATTCTGTTGTCCCTCATCCTTATCGTCGGAATTGTGAACATTATCGTCAGCCTGTCCCGAGGAAGCGCAGCCCCGCCGCCTGCAGGGGCGGGCCTCCCCCCCGAGGCGCAGAAAGACCTCGCCATGAAACTGGAGAAGCAGGAGCTCGCCCTCCCTGCTGCCCAGGCGTGGGAGGAATACCTGACTGCGGCGCAGCCCAACACCGAAGAGCGGGCGAAAATATGGTATCGCATCGGCAAGCTGCGCCAAGACTCGGGCGCATACGACAAGGCCCTCGAGAGCTATTATACGTCGGAAAGGTTCGCCAAGCTCGACGAGCTGGCCCCCGAGATCAGCCGCCGCATCCAGGAGTGCCTGGAGGCCAAGGGCAAGTTCGCGGCGCTTCGATACGAACTGGCCGAACGCGTGGGCGTAGGCAAACAGAAGACCGCCGGCGCGGATGAGGTCGTCGCGGAAATCGGCCCGCAGAAGATCACCAAGGCCGATCTGGACCGCCACATCGAGGAGAGGATCGAGCGCCAGCTTGCCCGCTTCGCCGCCTACATGCCCGAGGAGCAGCGCAAGAAGCAAAAGGAAGCGCTCCTTAAACGCTTCTCCTCCACGCAGGAGCGGCTGCAGATGTTGAACCAGTTCATCGTCGAGGAGATACTGTACCGCAAGGCCCGCGCGGATAAACTGGCCGACGACCCAGCAACACGCAGCCTGCTGAAGGAAGCCGAGCGCAGCATCCTGGCGCAACGGGTCATCGAAAAGGAACTGGCCGACCAGATTCGCATTACCCCCGGCGACCTCAAGACCTACTACGAGGCGCACAAAAAGAAATACGTCCAACCCGAACGCGCCCAGATCAGCCGGATCCTCGTCAAGGACAAAAAGACTGCGGAGGACGTGCTGAAGAAGCTCAAGAAAGGAAAGGATTTTGCCGCCGCGGCCAAGGAGCTGTCGCAAGACTTGGCAACCAAGAAGAAGGGAGGCGACATTGCCGGCTGGGTCGAGCGCGATTCATCCATCCCCGGGATTGCCGATTCCAAAGAGGCCATGGCGATGATCCTCAAAACCGAAGCCGGCAAGGTGATCGAGAAACCGATCAAGACCGATACCGGCTTCCATATCATCAAAGTTCGCAAACACGAACCGGAGCGGCAGAAACCCTTCGAGGAGGTCGAGGCCGACATCTATCGCGCCCTGAGAGGCCAGAAGGAACGCGAGGTGCAGGGGCGCCTCTTTGATGAGCTGAAACGCCGATACAACGTCGTCATCCACCTGTCGAAGTTCCAGGAACAGAAGCCCGGACCTCAGAAACCCGAGAAAGCGAGCAAGGCAAAGTAACATGCTTGGCAAGAGCGAATGCAAACCCATGCCGTATCCCTGCCACTGCGCTCGCGGCACAAGGTGGGTTCCCCTCCCCCGCCCTGTATCGGTGCGCATCGCTCTTGCCTTGCTCCTGACATTCTGCCTCGCGTCGTGTCGCAAGGGAAAGGAGGCGCCGGGGACGCAGGCCTTCGAGATCGAGAAGAAGTTCGAGCGCGGGCCGGTCACGTTTTTCGTGAAAGTGAACAAGAAGGAAATCACCATCGCCGACCGAATCACCCTCGTCCTGGAGGTGCAGGCCGCTGAAGACTATGAAGTCAAGTTCCCCCAGTTCGGCGAGAAGCTCCATGAGTTCGGTATCGTGGACTACCACACCCCCCCGCAAAAGCTGATCGAGGGCGGCAAGGTGCAGCGGCAAAAGGTCTTCACCCTCGATCCCTTCCTCTCGGGCGAATACGAGATTCCGCCCATGAAGGTCACCTTCTGGAAGAAAGGCGAGGAAGGCAAAAAGCACGAGGTGGAGAGCGAAGAAATCACGATCAAGGTCAAGTCGATCCTCCCGGAGAAGATGGCCAAGCTGAAGATCAAAGACATTGCCGGCCCGGCGGCAATCCCTGCGCCGCCGCGCGGGTGGCTGTATGCAGCAATCGCAGGCGGCATCGCCATGCTGGCCGCTATCGTCGGTTTCGTCATCTGGCGCCGACGTCGGGCCTCCGAGGCCGGGCGTGTGCCGGCGCTCCCCCCCCACGAGGTGGCCTTCCTCCTCCTCGAAAAGCTCCTCTCCGAGGGGTTGATCGAGGCGGGCGAAACGAAGCTCTTCTACCAGCGCCTGACCGATATCCTCCGCCACTACATCGAGAACCGCTTCGGCCTCCACGCGCCCGAGCGGACCACGGAGGAGTTTCTTTCGGATCTGCGAAATCGGGATACCCTCGAAAATGACCACAAAAAACTCTTAAGGGAGTTCCTGAGTCACTGCGATCTCGTCAAGTTCGCCGAGCATCGGCCGGCAAACGAGGAGATTCAGAAGGCCTTCGACGCATGCAAACGATTCATCGTGGAAACAAAATCCGAAATCGTCACCGCCAAAGCGGCGGCCGCATAGGGAGGTGAACGAATGCGCTTTGAAACGGCCTGGGCATTTGCGATCCTCCTGCTCATCCCGGTGCTGCTCTACCTGAGCCGCCGGCGCTCCGCTCGGCCGGGTCTGCGCTTCTCCTCCACCAACGATGCCCGGCGTACCGGCCGGTCCCTTCGGCAGCGGCTGATGACACTGCCCCGCCTGATGCGCACCCTGGTCCTCGTCCTGCTCATCGTGTGCATCGCCCGCCCACAGCAGGGCAAGGAGCGCATCCGCGACGTGAGCAAGGGAATCGCCATCGAGATGGTCGTGGACCGTTCCAGCAGCATGGGCGCCGAGATGGAATTCGCCGGCGAGCGCCTGAGCCGCCTCGACGTCGTCAAGCGCGTCTTCCAGGAGTTCGTCCTCGGGAATAAGAGGGGTCTCAAGGGCCGGCCCAACGACCTGATCGGCATGGTGGCCTTCGCCCGTTACGCCGACACCATCTGCCCCCTCACGCTCGGCCATGGCGCCCTGGCCCGGTTCCTGGAGAGCGTCAAGCTCGTCACGCTGCGCAGCGAGGACGGCACGGCCATCGGCGATGCGCTGGCCCTGGCCGCCGCACGGCTGAAGACCGCCGAGGAAACGCTCGCGCGCCAGACGAAAGACACGGGACGGCAATACAAGATCAAGAGCAAGGTCATCATCCTTCTCACCGACGGACAGCACAACGCGGGAAAACGAAGCCCCTTCGAGGCGGCCGCCCTCGCAAAGCAATGGGGCATCAAGATTTATACCATCGGCATCGGCGGCGACGAAGCCGTACGAAAGATTCAAACGCCCCTCGGGCAATACATCCTCCCCGGCGGTCCGGGCGTGGACGAAGATACGCTTCGGGCCATTGCGGACGAGACCGGCGGCGTCTATCGCCGGGCCACGGACGCGCAATCGCTGCGCTCAATCTACAAGGAAATCGACGCCATGGAGCAAAGCAAGATCGAATCGGTCCGCTTCCTGGACTACCGGGAGTCCTTCCCACCCTTTGCACTGCTGGCCCTCATTCTGCTGGTGGGAGAAGTGTTCTTGACAAACACCGTATTCCGGAAAATCCCATGACCTGGATGCGCTTCTACAATCTGCACTCGTTGCTCCTGCTGTGGGCAATCCCCCTCCTGCTGGGGCTTTACTGGTATGCCGCCCATCGCCGTCGGCAGGCGCTGGAGATATTCGCAGAAGCGGATCTCCTGAAATACATCAACGTCTCTGTGAGCGCCGCCGCTCGCCGGTGGAAGGCCGCGCTTGTGATCGCGGCCTTCGCGTTCATCGTCCTGGGCCTCGCACGCCCGGCATGGAACCCGAAGCCGAAGACACTCAGGCGCCGCGGGCGCGATGTGGTCTTCGTCCTCGATGTGTCCAAAAGTATGCTGGCCGAGGACCTGGTTCCAAACCGTCTGGCGCGGGCCAAGCTGGCGATTCTCGATTGCATCGAACGCCTCCAGGGGGATCGCGTCGCCCTCGTGACCTTCGCCGGCAACGCCGTCGTCAAGTGCCCCCTGACGCTCGACTATGGCTTCTTCCGCATGACGCTGGAGGACATCTCCACCGAGAGCGTCTCGCGGGGCGGCACGCACATCGGCGACGCCATCCGGAAGTGCCTCACGGATGTCTTTAGCGAACGCGAAAAACAGTTCCAGGACATCATCCTCATCACCGACGGCGAGGACCACGACTCCTTCCCCATCGAGGCCGCCAAGAAGGCCGGCGAGCGCGGCATACGGCTCCTTGCCATCGGCATCGGCGACGAGAACCAGGGCAAGCGCATCCCGATCACGGATGAGAAGGGCCGGAAGACGTTCCTCAAGTACAAGGGCCAGGAGGTCTGGTCCAAGCTCGACGCCGACGTCCTGCGGAAGATGGTGAACGCAACGCCCGGGGGAAAATATCTGAACGTCGCCACCGGGACGATCGACCTCGGTGATGTTTATATAAAGCTGGTCGCCAGCGCGGAGAAGAAGGAACTGGAAGCCAAGACAGTCAAGCGCTACGAGGAAAAGTTCCAGATCTTCCTCGGCATGGCGCTTGTGCTGCTGTGTCTGGAGATGGTGCTGAATGATCGAAAGCGGAGCCAATCAAACGGTGTGTAGTTTCTGGTGCGGACAGACACGCTCAAACTTGTTTGAGCGTGCTCATCGCGCGATGATTTGGTCTGCTCTCTGCACGACCGTCATCATCCTGGGATCAGTATCCGCCCGCGCCGACTCGGCCCGGGACTTGGTGACGCAAGGCAACCGGGCCTTCGAGAAGGGCAAGTTCGGCAAGGCCATGATCGCATACGACAAAGCGTCGGTCGATGCGCCCGAGTCGGCGATCCTCTATTTCAACCGGGGCGACGTGCTCTACAGGAAGGGGGACTACGACAAGGCCGAGGATATGTTCGCAAAGGCGGCGATCAAGAGCAAGACGGTGGAGCTCGAGGCGCGGTGCAAATACAACACCGGCAATTGCTATTTCCGCAAAAGCGAACGTCAGCGCGACAGTGATCTCAAGAAGTCCCTGGGCGACCTGGAGCAAAGCATCCGCTTCTACCAGGAGGCATTAAAGTTAGACCCGGAGATCAAGGACGCAGCGCACAACATCGAGGTGGCGCGCCTGGTCATGAAACAAATCATGGACGAGATCAAGAAACAGCAAGAGCAGGCACAGAAACAGCAGCAGAAACAGAAGGAGATGATGGAGAAGCTCAAGAAGCTGGTCAAACGCCAGCAGGAAGCTGCAGAAAAAAACAAATCCATCTCCGATCAGAAGAAACAGCAAGGCCAGCAACAGAAACAAAACCAGAAGGACAAGCAAGGACAACAGCAAAAACAAGGGCAGCAGCAGAAACAGAAGGGGCAGAAGGCGCAGCAGGACCAGTCCCAAAGCCTGGAGCAGCGAACCCAGGACCTTGCCAAAGAACAGCAGAAGATCAAGGAAGACACGAAGAAGCTGACGGAGCAGATGTCGAAACAACCGCCGCCCCAGCGACCTCAGCAGCAAAAACAACAGCCGTCACCGCAACAGAAAGCAAAGGAACACCTGAACCGCGCCCAGTCCGAACAGCAGAAGGCGGAGGAGAAGCTCAAGAAGGACCAGCTCGATCCCGCCCGGTCCAACCAGGAAAAGGCCACCGAAGAATTGAAAAAGGCCCTGGAGTCCCTCTCCCACCAACAGAAACAGCCAAAGGGCCAGCAACAGAAGAAACAGCAGCAGCAACAACAACAGGGCCAACAGAAGCAACAAAAAAAGAAACAAGAACAGAAACAAGGACAAAAGCGGCAACAGCCCCAACCGCAGCAGGCCAAGCAAAAACAGAAAAAAGCCGTTGCACCCAAGAACCAAAGGGCCCATGATATACTGAACGAGGAAAAGGAAAACAAGGACCGCCGCGAGCGCACCCTCCCCGGCGGATACCGCGACGTGGATAAGGATTGGTAGGGATGGACGGAACCGCACGAATACAAACCCGCTTGCTGCCCTATCTGGCAGGCATTTGCCTGGTTACAAGCTGCGTCTGTACCGCAAGCGCTCAAGGCCTGTCCGCCAAGGCGGTGGTCGAGAAAGACGAGGTCTTCGTCGGCGAACCGTTCGTCCTCCAAATCCAAGTCGAAGGCGATGAGTCGCCCGGCAAGCCGGATGTCTCGGGCATCACAGGCTTCGACGTGCAGGATCTCGGCGGCCAGCAGAACAGCAGCCAGTCTATCTCCATCATCAACGGCCGCATGAACAAGGTCGTGCATCGCGGCTACATCTTCAACTATCGCCTGACGCCGAAGAAATCCGGCACGCTGACTGTGCCATCCATCCAAGTCGTCGCAAAGGGTCGGACGCTGCGCACCAATCCGCTGCAGATCACGGCCAATGAGCCGGTCGAGATGGAGGACTTCAAATTCCGCCTGGATCTATCGAAGACGAAGTGCTACGTCGGCGAGCCGATTACACTCCAGGGCGCCTTTTACTTTTCCAAGGAGATTCAGAGCGCCGCATTCAACGTGCCCTCGCTTGACAAGGACGTCTTTCATATCTATGAGCCGGACACGCCACGAGACCCAAACAAGAAATACTACCGATTGCCGCTGAACAACGGCGAGATAATCGGCACACTGGATCGAGGTCACTTGAATGGAAAATCCTATGCGGTCCTTCGCTTCGCCAAGGCGTTGATCCCGAAGCAGCCCGGGACCCTGGACTTTTCATCGTCCTCGGCGGCCTGCCAGGCGCTCGTCGGCTACCGCCAGCGGGAAAGGCGTCGCAGCTTCTTCGACGACAACTTCTTCGATGGGTTTTTCGGCGGGCGCAAAGGTATCTACAAAAAGTATGTGGTCCCCTCCAATTCGATTTCTCTTGACGTCCTTCCCGTCCCCACGGACGGCCAGCCGCCCGGCTACTCCGGCCTCGTCGGGGTGTACCGTATTGTCGCGATTGCGAAGCCGACGGACGTCAGCGTCGGCGATCCGATCACGCTGACGATCCGGGTGAGCGGCCCCCCGTACCTCGACCACGTGGAGCTGCCGCCGTTGGATCAGCAGCCTGCCTTTGCGGAAAACTTCAAAATCCCGAAGGAAATGGCGCCTGGCAAGGTGGAAGACGGGGCGAAGGTCTTCACTCAGACCATCCGCGCCACCCATCCCGGTGTGACAGAAATCCCCGCCATCAAGTTGCCGTACTTCGATGCGGACCGCGGGCAATACGCGATTGCAAAATCTGAGCCCATCCCACTTACGGTCCGGAAGACCAGGGTAATCACCGCAAGAGATGCGGAGGGTCGCGAACTCCCCGCCGCTGCCAAGTGCGAGCTCGTGGCCTGGACCAAGGGCATCGCCCACAACTACGAGGACCTGAACGTGCTCAGAGACCAGCGCACCGGGCCGTCCATGTGGCTCCAGTCCCCGGTATGGATCGCGATCCTCGGCCTGCCCCCAATCGGGTACATCATCCTGTTTGCCGTGGCCAGCGTGACGCGCCGCAGGGCCGCCGACCCGGAGGGCATCCGTGCACGGCGCGCATACCGCCAGCTTATCCACGCACTCAACCATGCGCAGCACGGTCAGCGTGAAGAGCTTCATGCCGCGGTCCTCGAGGCCGTTCGGCAGTATCTCGCCGGCAGGCTGCGTCTGCCGGCGGGCGCAGTGACATTCGCCGATGCGAAATCCGCCCTCGCCGAGCGCGGCGTCGATGCCGAAACGATCACATCCCTGGGCAAGCTGTTCAAGGAATGCGAGGCGGGACGCTACGGCGGCATGTCCTCCGCCGACCCGGACGATGTCATCACCCATACGCGCGACCTGGGGAAAAAATTGGAGCGGAAACTGAGATGAGGCGAGAGCGTACCGTGCACACGACAGGCGCCGTATCCGTTGCAGTCCTGGCCTGCGTCGTCGCCATGGCTGCGTCCGTGGTCTTCGCACTCAACAACACAGAACTCCAGACGTTGTTCTTCAAAGGCAATGAGCTGTTCCATCAGGCCAACGATCTCGCCGCCAAGGACCCTACCCAGGCCGAGGGCCTCTACCGCAAGGCGGCCCTGCGCTTCGAGCGGATCGTCCAGGACGGCAACATCCACAATGGAAGGCTCTACTACAACATCGGCAACATCTACTTTCGCATGGGCGATCTCGGTCGGGCGATCCTGAACTACCGGCGCGCGGCGCAATACACCCCCAACGACCCAAACCTGATCCAGAACCTCCGCTACGCCCGCAGCCGATGCGCGGATCGAGTCGATGAGCCGCAGCAAACCAAGATATTGAAAACACTCCTCTTTTGGCATTATGATTTCTCCATGCGCACACGTTCGATAATCTTTGCCGTCTGCTTCATCGCCCTCTGGGTCAGCGCCGCAGTCCGCCTTCTGCGCAAGCGTCTCGTGCCCCGCTGGGTCGTGGCCGTCCTCGGCATTGTTACGGTTGTCTTCCTCACGTCCGTTCTCGCGGAGGCGTGGGTCAGCGCACATGAACGAAGCGGCGTCATCATCGCAGAGCAGGTCGTCGCTCGAAAAGGCGACAGCACCGCCTACGAGCCGAGCTTCAAGGATCCCCTCCACGCCGGGACGGAGTTCGACGTGGTCGAAGACCGCGGAGACTGGGTCCACGTCCGCCTCCTCGACGACCGGTCGTGCTGGCTGCCGAAAAAAGACATCGGGCTTGTCAGGTGAACTGAGGAACGACATCCATGACCCCTACGGACACCAACGTTGTCTTGAACACCCTCGCCCTCCTCGGCCCCTACGCGCCCGGCCGATCCGCGCTCGCCGGCTACACGAAACGCCTGCGCGACGCCTTGGTCTCGACTCTGGGAGAGTCCAACACCATGGTCCTTGCCGTGGATGACAGGCAGGAGGGCCTCAGCTATGCCGAAAATGTCCGCATGCACATCTACGCAAAGGCCCGCAAAAATTTCCAAGCGGCGGCGGATTTTCTGAACATCAACCGCATCGACCTGTGTATCATCCAGCACACCTTCGACCTCTACGGCGGCGATGAGGGTCGCTTTCTCCTGATCATGGTGCGATGCCTTCGCATGCCGATCCTCTGTACGCTGCACGAAGTCCCAGCCCAACCCACATCCGAACAGAAGGAAATCATCCGCGAGCTGGCCCGATTGTGCGACCGGATCATTGTGACAACGCAGAAGGACAAAGCCATCCTTACCAAGACCTGCAAGGTCCGCGCCAAGAAGCTCGCCCTCATCGGCCCGGGCCTCGGCGAGGCGGCATCCAAGAAAACGACCGAGGCCATGTGGCAGGAGACAGCCAAGTGCTATCTGGATGTGGCACGAGATATTGTCCGCAGGCGTAAGCACCGGCCCCACACGGACGTACTTCGGCGGCTCCGGCGCCTCTCCCCCGATCTTATCCCCGACATCGATCTCAAGCATCTCAAAACGCTGACCGATGCCACGGGGATAATCCAGCACGCCACCTACACCGTCCCGAACCGGCAACACGGCTACACCACCGACGACAACGCCCGCGCCATCGTGGCCGCACTGATGTATCACGACCTGCGCAAGGACCCGTCCGTCCTGCCACTCGCCCGAACCTATCTCTCCTTCATCCACGACGCCTTCAATCCGACAGCAAAGCGTTTCCGCAACTTCATGGGGTACAACCGAACCTGGCTGGAAGAAGTGGGCAGCGAGGACGCGCACGGCCGCGTCCTCTGGGCGTTGGGGCTGGCCGTTGTTCATGCGCCAGACAACGGTGTGCTGGCCTTTGCAACGCGCCTCTTCAATGAAGCGCTCCCGCCCGTCGAGAGGTTCGATTCACCGCGCGCCTGGGCCTTTGCCATCATCGGGATTCAGGCGTACCTTCGGCGCTTCAGCGGCGACGTGAACGCCCGTCGCGTTCGCAAAACGCTTGCGGAACGGCTCTTTGCCCAATTCCAGGAGAACCGGGCGGATGACTGGCCATGGTGTGAGGACAGCCTGACATACGGCAACGCCAAACTTCCCCACGCCCTCATCCTGGCCGGACAATGGCTGCCAAACAAAGAGATGTTGTCCCAGGGCCTCGACTCGCTGGAGTGGCTTCTTGAGATCCAGACCACCGAAGAGAGCGGTTTGAGCCTCATCGGCAACAACGGCTGGTTGGACCGATCCGGCCAGCGCGCACACTTCGACCAGCAACCCATCGAGGTCATGGCCCTGATCGACGCCCTAACGGAAGCGCACCAAGCAACCGGCAGACGCGAATGGGCGGAGGAGGCGTTCCGGTGCCTGGGCTGGTTCCTCGGCCAGAATGACACCGGGGCCATGCTCTACGACCCGAAGACCGGCGGCTGCCGCGATGGATTGCAGCCCGACGGCCCCAACAACAATGAGGGCGCGGAATCCACCCTCGCCTGGCTGATCTCACTCACCTCCATTCATGAGCTTCTTGCGTCCGGCTTTGCACCCAGCAGCGATTGAAACCGATCAAGACACCACTCCGCCGAAAACCACTACCGCGAAAGACGCTTCTCGCAACGACATGGCGGGTGACATGGAGGAAACTCCTGAATGAGTTGAGGTTGACAGAGCGCACCCCACATGGTAAGGTGCAAAGCAGCGCGTGGGTCGCGAAATGATCCAAAAAATGGAGCATTCCTGTAGATGAAAGCCAAGGTTCTCCCCCTTTTACTCGTCTCTCTCGTTGCGGGCTGCATTACCTACGAGGAAGAGATGCGGCTCAACGGCGATGGCTCCGGCTCGGTGGACATCCACTACTTCCTCAGCAAAGACATGGCCAAGTTTCTCGACGGCGTGGCGCAGCAGATCGCCGCCGACCCGCGACTGAAGGGCCAGGGCGACGTCGGCCCCCTGTTCAGCGAAGCCGGCGTCCGAAAGGTCCTCGAAGGCAAGAAGGGGCTCACGCTCAAGCGAGTGAAGGAGGAAGACAAGGGCGCTGAGCGCCATATCTACCTGACCCTCCGCTTCGACAGCCTGCCCGCGCTGAACGACGCCTTTGTCTTCCGGAACAGCTCGATCTCGTTCCACGAGCTGCCGGATGGCCGAAGACAATACACGCGCGAGTTGGGCGAGTTTGCCGGTCTCGCCCACGGCTCACGGATGTATCCCGCCTTTCCCCCTCTCATGCAGGCGGCGAAAAACGCAAAAATCAAGTTTGTCCTCCACCTGCCCGGCGCGATACTCGAGTCGAACGCCACCAAGACCCCCAACTCCACCACCGCCGTCTGGGAGTGCGGCATGCTCAAACTCGGCAACATCTCCACCATGACCGCGACCATTGCGCCGAAAACAAATGTCTACATCTATATGGCGCTCGTCGGCTTCGTCATTCTGTGTATCCTGGTTTACCTCCGAATCCGCCTCGCCATGCGGCAGAGCAAAGGCGACTCCGAACCGTCGTGAGCGCCGGCGATCCGGGAAATTCCACTTGCTTTTCCCGCCCCTTTGGGGCAGGCTACCTCGCATAGAACACAGGCCATCAGACAGGAGGGTGACATGCCGCAGTACACGCTCGTGAAAGACGCCGACGTGCCCGCGCTCGCCGAGGCGGTGCTGGGTGTGCTGAAGAAAGTCGGGGTGCTATGTCAGAACATCGAGATTCTCGATGCCCTCGAGAAAGCCGGCGCCAAGGTTGACCGCCCCAACCAAACCGTCAAGTTCCCCAAGACGCTTACGCGCAAGTTCGTCTCGCAACTCAGGAAGGAGCGTGGCAAACCGAAACCTGACACGCCCGAGCCCTTCCCGAACGTCGGCCTGCCCGTCCTCGGCGGCCAAATCGCCCAGTTCGTCTACGACCACAAGACGAAGGAAAAACGGTCGGGCACAAGCCAGGACTTCATCGAGCTCATCAAGCTCGGCGACGTGCTCCAGGAGGGGACGGTCGGACACTGTCTCATCCTCACCGACGTCCCGCCCATGATCGAGCCCCTTGAAGCGGCCATGCTCCTGGCCGAGTACGCCCGCCGACCCGGCAAGTGCTTCGCCTGGAACGTCAAGCAGGTGGACTACCTGGTCGAGATGGGCAACATCCTCGGCGTCGACGACTGGTTCTCCTGGGGCGCATGCTGCTACGCCCACCCTCTGCGCTTCGACAAGGACGTGGCCGACAAGTTCGTCCCCCGCGCCTTCGGCCCCAGCGGCTCCGGTCTCACGGCCATGCCCGTTGCAGGCGTGACCACGCCCGTGACCACCGCCGGCTTCATCGTCGTCTCCTCCGCCGAGATGCTCGCCACGTGGATCTCCGGCCGCGCGATCAACCCGAATGCAACCCTCTACGGCAGCATGTGGGGCGCGTCAATGGACATGAAGACCGGCGCGGTGAGCTACTGCATGTTCGACGCCATGCGCCACGCCTTCGCCATGGCCGAGTTCATGCGCAAGTGGACCTATATGACCATCAACATCGGCGGCGGGGAATATTCCGATGCCAAGGTCCCCGGCTACTACGCCGCCATCGAGAAGGCCTACAAGGCCATGACCATCGCCGCCTTCACCGGCCGCCACCCGAACATCGGCCAGGGCATGCTCGAACAGGGCAAGACGCTCTCGCCCGTGCAGCTCCTCCTGGAACGCGAGATGAGTCTCGGCATTCAGCTCTGGGCAAAACAGGTAGAGGTTACACCGGAAACCATCGGCATGGACACCATCGCCGACATCGGCTTCGGTATCGCCAAGAGCTATGTCGATGCCGACCACACGCTCGATCATTTCCGCTCGGACACCTGGCTGCCGCCGACCATGGATCGCTCCGGCTACACCGGCGCCGAACAGGAAAAGACCGTCCTTGACCGATTGCAGAACAAGGTGGACGAACTCATTGCGAGCTACCAGAAACCGGACGTAGATCCGGACAAGCTGGCAAAAATGCGCGAGGTGGTGGAAAGAGCGAAGAGGGAGCTCTTGTAGCCGCGTCACCCCTGCGCGATCCGCTCGGCAATCGCGTCACCCATCCCCTGAGTGTTGACTTTATCTGTGCCGGGGACATGGATGTCGGGCGTGCGAAAGCCGTCGCCAAGGGCGGACTCGACGGCGCGCTCGATGGCCTGGGCCTCAGCGTCGAGGCCGAAGGCATGGCGCAACATCATGGCCCCGGACAGGATCGTGGCGATGGGATTGGCAATGCCCTGCCCGGCAATGTCCGGCGCGCTGCCATGGATCGGCTCGAACATGGGCTTGCCATCGCCGATGGCCGCCGAGGGCAACATGCCGAGCGACCCGGCCAGGACCGCCGCCTCGTCGGAGAGCATGTCGCCGAAGAGATTGCCCGTGACGATCACATCAAACTGGTGGGGATCGCGGATCAGCTCCATGCACGCCCGGTCGGCCAGCATGTGGGTCAGCTCGACGTCGGGATAGTTCTCCCCCACTTTGGTCACGACCTCGCGCCACAATTGGGACGACGCAAGCATGTTGACCTTATCCACGGAGCAGACTTTCTTGCTCCGCCGCTGCGCTGCCTCAAAGGCGACGCGGCTGACGCGGACGATCTCCTCGGTCGTGTAAGAAAGAGTGTCCACGCCGCGGGCGCTGTCGCCCTCACGAGTAACGCCGCGCGGCTGGCCGTAGTAGAGACCGCCGGTGAGCTCGCGGACGATGAGGATATCGAGACCATCGCCGATGATCTCCGGCTTGACGACCGACTGCCCCGCCAGCGCGCCATAGACGATGGCCGGGCGCAGGTTGGCATAGTTCCCCGTGCGGAGCCGGAGCACGGCGCAGCGCTCGGGGCGTTCCTGCTGGGGCACGGTCATGTCGCGCTCGGGATTCCCCACGCACCCGAAGAAAACGGCGTTCGCATGGTCACACGCCTCTTGGGTTGCGTCGGGGAACGCCTCCCCCACCGCATCGATGGCTGTCCACCCGACGAGGGCCTCCTCGAGTTCTATGGTATGCCCGAACGTCTCCCCAATCTTGCAAAGGACCTTGCATCCCTCCGCCATAATCTCCGGACCGATGCCGTCGCCCGGCAGTACTGCGATCTTCATGTTCATGTTTTGACTTCCTCTCGGCAGCGATGAGAAAGGGCAATGAGTACCACACCTGATCTGCGCGGTCAAGAAGAAAAGGCCAGGCTTAACCTCCCGCAGATTCCAAACCTGCGGGAGGATGGGTGCGCGCCAGGGCCTCAGCTACGGCATCTGCAGGATGATCTTGCCGAATTGCTCGCCGGCCTCCATACGGGCCATGGCTTCCTTTGCTTGGTCGAGGGGATAGGTCGAGTCGATGATGGGCCTGAACTTCGTGGTGTTCACCGTCTGCATCAGTTGGTGGAACTCACCGTGCGAGCCCATGGTCGAGCCGAGGATGGTCAAGTGGTTCCAGTAAACGGCCTGGAGATTCGTCTCGGCCGTCGCGCCCGAGGTGACGCCGCACAGCACGATCCGCCCACCGCGCCCGACGGCCTCGATGTCGATGGGCCAAGTCGCTGCGCCGACGGTATCAAAGGCGATGTCCACACCGCGACCGGACGTGATCTCCCGGGCACGGGCAGCCACGTCGGAGGTTTTCGTGTAGTTGATCGTGTAGTCTGCGCCGAGCTCAGTGGCCCGTTTGAGCTTCTCATCCGATGAGGAGGTCGCAATCACCTCCGCCCCGGCGAGCTTGGCGAGCTGCAGCGCCGCCAGCGCCACGCCCCCACCGATTCCATGAATCAGAACGGTCTCGCCCACAACCAGTCCGGCGCGAGTCATCAGCATTCGCCAGGCGGTGAGGTAAGATAGAGTGAAGGACGCCTCCTCGAAGTTCAGGTGCGCCGGCTTCGGATGCAGGTTTTCCGCCGGCACCGCAACCTTCTCGGCGAAAGTCCCCGGACGCGACATGCCAATGATGCCGTAGGAAAAGCACTGGCTGTGTTCGCCGCGAAGGCAATGGGTGCACTCCCCGCACGAGAGCCCGGGTTTCAAAACCACTTCGTCGCCCACGGCAACGTTCCCTACACCCGGCCCAAGCTCCTCAACCACACCCGAGGCATCCGAGCCAAGCACGTGGGGCATTTGGAGCGTCACGCCCGGCCGGCCCTTGCGCACCCAGATGTCGAGGTGGTTCAGCGCTGCCGCACGGACCTTCAGGACGACTTCGCCCTGTTCGGGTGTTGGATCGGGGATATCCTCGACGCGAACACAGTCGAGGTCGCCATTTTCGTGGATCACTGCCGCTTTCATACATTCACTCCTGTCAGCTACTGCAACAACCAGAGACTCAACGCCATGACAAACATGCCAGCAATCACACCGACAATGGGGGTGTGCTCGCTGCCGTACGACTTCGCGGCCGGGACGAGCTCGTCAATGGATATGGCGACCATGATGCCGGCGACCCCGCCCAGGACCCATGCCAGGACTGTTGGGGTCAGGATGGGCATCAGCACGAGGGCCGCCAGACCCGCGCCGATGGGCTCACTTACACCGGAAAGAAATGACCAGAGAAATGCCTTGCCACGGCTGCCCGTGGCGGCGTAGATGGGGGCCGACACGGCAAGCCCCTCCGGGATGTTGTGGATGGCGATGGCAATCGCGATGGCGATACCCACGTTCACATCCTCCAGGGCTCCGGCAAACGTGGCCATGCCCTCGGGGAAATTGTGGATGCCGATACCGAAGGCCACGAGCATTCCGGTGCGCATGAGGCCACTCTTCGTCGGGTCCTCGGTTTCATCCGGCGGATGGTCGTGCTGGCCGATGTACTCGTGGGGCACAAGAAAGTCAATGAGAAAGATGCCGATCATGCCGAGGAAGAAGGCGACGTGCGCGGCCATGAAGCCGATGGACTTCATCGCGCCTTGCATGAGTTCCATAAAGGATACCAGGATCATCACGCCGGCGGAAAAGCCCAGAGTAAACCCCATGAACTTCGGGCCGGGCTTCCTCACGGCAAGGCCGAGAACGCTCCCAATCGTTGTGGACAGGCCTGCGCCGGCGGTCAGCAGCAAGGCGATTCCAATTCGGGATCCCTCCATCCTCTTCTCCCGCTATCCATCTTCCGACTTGGCTTCGAGTGTTGAGATGTAGTGCTCCGCCGCGATGGCCGCCGTTGCCCCCTCGCCGACGGCCGTGGCGATCTGGCGGTAGGAGTCCTTCCGCACATCGCCGATGGCAAAGACGCCGGGGTGCGACGTCATCATGTTAAAGTCTGTCTCGATGTGGCCGCCGCAGTCCTCCGGGAACAGGTTGCACAGGAACTTCGTGTTGGGCGCATGGCCGATGAAGATAAAGACGCCGTCGCACGGTTCCGTGTGAACCTCATCGGTCTTGAGATTGCGGATGTCCACGCTCTGGACGTGTTCCTCACCGTTGATTTTCTCCACGGCGCAACTCAGCATGAGCTGGATCTTCGGGTTCTCCTTGACCTCCGTCTGGTAGATCTTCTCTGCGCGGAACTCATCCCTGCGATGAACGAGGACAAGCTCATTGGCAAACTTCGTCAGGAAAAGCCCCTCCTTCAGCGCCGCGTCGCCGCCGCCGACAACGACCACCTTCTTGTTTCGGAAGAAGGGACCATCGCACGTGCCGCAGTAGCTCACGCCCTTGCCGCGCAGCTCATCCTCGCCGGGGACCCCCAGGTGCTTCGGGTCGGCGCCCATGGCCAGGATCAGGACGGGGCAGCGGTACTCGGTCTTGGAGGTCTTGACGATCTTCATATCCCCGTCCAACTCGACGAGGGACACCTCCTCGGTCCGGAACTCGGCATCGAACTTCTTCGCCTGCTTCTCCATCCGGGCGATCAGTGTGGGGCCATCGACACCATCGGGGAAGCCAGGGTAGTTGGCAACATCCCAGGTCAGCGTCACTTGGCCGCCGACCCACATGCGTTCGAGGACGAGGGTCTTCATCTCCGCCCGGCCGGCGTAGATCGCCGCCGAGAGCGCCGCCGGTCCTCCACCGACGATGACTACATCATAGTCTTCGGGCATAGGTGTTCTCCTCTTGACTATCCTAATCTTAATCTTACTCCTAATCGTAATCCATCTTCGTTTGGATCAAGACAGTCCTTCACAAAGAACCGGGGCCTCGCCCTGGATTCCCGCTTTCGCGGGAATGACTGATTCCCTGGATTAAGATTAAGATTAGGAGTAGGATCAGGCACTCCAAGATGAATGCACAACTGTATCTGCGAGGCCACATCCTTTGGCCTCACTCGATCTCAAACGCTTCCGCGCCCTTTCCCGTGCGTCGTCGCATGAGGTGCCATTCACGGCCGTCGGCGGCGATCAGGTCGTCCGCCTCCTTCGGTCCCCATGTCCCGGCCGCGTAGGTGGGGAGCCCGCCGCCCCATCCTGCACATCCTTCGATGACTGGTGTCAAGAATTCCCAGGCCGCTTCGACCTCGTCGCTCCGTGTGAAGAGCGTGGCATCGCCGCGAGCGACATCGAGCAGCAGGCGCTCGTAGGCCTCGGGCGGTTCCTTGCCGAAGCCATCGGCATATCCGAAGTCCATCTTCAGCGGTCGAATGTGCATACCCGGGCCAGGCTCCTTGACCTGGAAGCGCAGCGATATCGCCTCGTTCGGCTGGATGCGCAGGGCCAGCAGATTCGGCAGCATCGGCGCGGCCGGGTCGGTGTTGAACAGCACCTGCGGAACGGACTTGAAATGGATGCCGATCTCGGTCACGCGCGCCGGCAGTCGCTTGCCCGTGCGCAGGTAGAACGGCACACCCGACCAGCGCCAGTTGTCGATGAATGCCTTGAAGGCCACATAGGTCTCGGTATTCGAATCGGCGGACACCCCATCCTCCTGCCGGTAGCCCGAAACGTCCTCGCCGAGGCATGTCCCTTGGGTGTACTGCGCGCGCACCACGCCGTTGACGGCACACACAGGGGGAATGGGGCGGAGGGCCCGGAGGACCTTGACCTTCTCATCGCGGACCGCTCCGGCGTCGAGGGAATTCGGCGACTCCATCGCCACCAGGCACAGCAGGTGCATCATGTGGTTCTGGACCATGTCGCGCAGCGCGCCGGCCTGCTCATAGTACTTGCCGCGCCCCTCCATGCCGACCGTCTCGCTGACGGTGATCTGGACGTGATCCACATGCTTCTGGTTCCAGATCGGCTCGAAGATACTGTTCGCAAATCGAAGGACCAAGATGTTCTGGACGGTCTCCTTGCCGAGGTAGTGGTCGATGCGATATATCTGCTCTTCGTCAAACGCAGCTTTGACCTGTTCGTTGAGACGGCGTGCGCTGTCGAGGTCGCGGCCAAAGGGCTTCTCGATGATGACTCGCGACCATCGACGCTCGGACGAATCGGAGCGCGTGAACTCGGACTTCTCCAGTTGCTCGACGATCAACGGGAACTGCGTGGGCTGCGTGGCGAGGTAAAACAGGCAGTTGCAGGGCGCATTGGATTGGCCGGCGAGGGATTCGAGACGCTGCTTCAGCGAGCGATAGCCGCTGGTGTCCTCGAAGGTGGACTGGTGGTAGTGGACGTTCCGGGCGAACTCCCTCCAGCGCGATTCGTCGATGGGCTGCACGCGAGCGAAGGTCTTCACGGCCTCGTGCATCTCTTCACGGAACGTGTCGTCGCTCTTCTCTCGCCGGGCGAACCCCACGATGGAAAACTTCTCCGGAAGCAGGCCCTCGCAGAAGAGGCTGAACACCGCCGGCACGAGCTTCCGGCGCGTCAGGTCGCCCGAGGCGCCGAAGATGACCAGCGTGAAGGGATCGGGAACTTGGTTCGCTGCACTCATCGTCACCTTTACTGATAGAGTTCCACGTCCTCCGGCTCCTCCGGAGTCGGACCTTCGTCGGTCACGAGTTGGATACCGAGACGGCGGGCCTCCTGCATGGCTTTCGGGTGTTTGAGGATCGCACCTTTCTCGTCCACTCCGTTCACGAACAGGTTGATCGTATAGTTCACGTCGAGAACGTCGAAGTAGTATTTCATCGTCATGCGGATGCCATCGAACATCTTTTCCGCCGACGGCGATAACCATGCCCCGGCGATGGCGCTGGACGTCGAAGAGCGGCTGCTTGAGGACATACTTGCGCGACCAGAGGCATTGACAGCGATCAATCAACAGCTTTCCCTGCGCCGGGACAGCCATGAAAAAGATCGGCGTTGCGAAGATCATGCGGTCGGCGTCGAGCATCTTCGCAAACAGCGCTTGGTATTCATCATCCACGCGACAGACACCGGTCTTGTGGCAGGAGTTGCACTCAACGCACGGCGCCATGTGTAGCTTGCTGAGCTGCACATGCTCGGTCTGCGCGCCAGCCGACTCCGCCCCCGCCAGGGCCTCGCGCAGAAGGAGATCGCTGTTTCCTTTGATTCGCGGGCTTGCAGAGAGGCCCAGCACCTTCAGACTCACACCACCTCCTCGGGGTCAGGTTTCCTTGTCCATATCATACCGCGTTCCGCAACTGGGGCAAATCAAAATCAG
>JAADGH010000049.1 GCA_013152475.1 Planctomycetota bacterium | reverse complement strand
TCGCGGTAGTGGGCCACGATCTCTGCCGGTGACTTCTCGCCGTCGGAGCCGGTGGTGTGGGTGTGCAGGTTGCCCTTGTACCACTTGCCTTCGGTGCCAAAAGGATTTTCCAGGATCATGGATTGTTACTCCCCAATGTTCATTTTCTCTATCGGTTTCACGCCGCCGAACGCCCCGCCGCCGAGGGTATAGAGTCGGCCCTTGCCCTCCTCGATATGCGCTGTGAGAATCTGCCCGACAAAGATCGTATGGTCGCCGGTTTCGTGCTGGCTGACAAGCCTGCACTCAAGGTTCGCGACCGCACCCGTGAGGAGCGGCGGCTTCACCTTCTTTGCGGGGACGAACTCGAAGCCGCTCTCCTTTTCCTTGTTCACGTCGCGACCGGACTTCGTGCCGCAGAAGAGCATCTCCCTGCCTTGGTCTTCGTTCGGAAAGGCTAAGACAAACTCCTTGCACTGCTGGATCAGCTCGTGGCTGTATCGGCCGTGGCCGATGGAGATGGCCACCATGGGCGGACTGCCGGAGGTGGGCATGACCCAGCCGAGGGCGATGACATTCGCCGTGCCTTCGGCATCGACGGTCACCGCGAGCCCGATCTGCTCGGGGTATTTCTTGTTCCATGCCTTGCTGACAGATACTTCTTCCATGGCGGTCTCCTTACGAGTTTGAATCGATGAATTCCCTATGCCACAGCTCCAGCATCAGCAGCGCCCAGAGCCGATAGCCGTGGTCGGCCTGGCGGTTGATGTGCTGGTTCACCAGTTGTTCCACAGACTTTTTTTTGAAAATGCCCCGACCCGTCGCCCTCGCATCCAATAGCACATCCCGCACATAATCCGCAAGGTCCTTTCGGAACCATTCCGCGATGGGCACGCCGAAGCCCATCTTCGGGCGCTTCACGATGCACTCCGGCAGGAGATCGCCGAAGGCGCGCTTGAGGATGTGCTTCGTCTTCAGCTTGCGAAGTTTGAAATGGGTCGGGATCGTCGCCACGAACTCGATGAGCTTGTGATCGAGAAACGGGGACCGCGCTTCGAGGGAGTGGGCCATGCTGGTGACGTCCACCTTCGTGAGCAGGTCGCACGGGAGGTAGGTCATCATATCGACGAAGGTCGTCCTGCCGAGGAAGTCGGTGCGGCCCGGCATGTCGTAGTATTGTTTCAGGAATGCGAATGAGTCGCGATCCGCCATCTCGGCCGCGAGGTCGTCGGTGTAAAGGAAGCGCTTTGAATCCTCGTCAAAAATGCTGATCCACATCATGTATCGCTGCGCCGGATCGCGTGCGAGCGCGGCAAGGAACTTCTTCACCCGGCGGCGGAAGGTCTTCTGCTCCACCGAGGCGGGAAGGCCCTGCCAGCCCGCGCCGGAGAGGATGCCCTTTACGAGCTTCGGCATCTTGTCCACAAGCTCGCCGATCTTCACGGCGCGGTATCGGGGATAGCCCGCGAAGCACTCATCGCCGGCATCGCCGGTGAGGGCGACCTTGACGAACTCGCTGGTCATCTTGCTCACGTAGTACGTGGGGATGGCCGATGAGTCGGCGAAGGGCTCATCGAACTGCCGGACAAGCTCCGGGATAATCTCCACGGCATTGGGTCGGACAACGAACTCCTTGTGGTCCGTCCTGAATTCGTCCGCGACGGCGCGGGCATACTCCAGCTCGTCGTACTTCTTCTCCTCGAAGCCAATCGAGAACGTCTTGACCGGGTCCTTGCTCAAGCGGCTCATCAGGCCGACCACGATGGACGAGTCGATCCCCCCGCTGAGGAAGGCGCCGAGGGGGACGTCGCTGATCATGCGGAGCTCCGTCGCTTCCTGGAGAAGTCCCCGGACATGGTCGGCGCATTGATGCTCCAACATGCCGTGGTCTTCATCGAACTCGGGACGCCAGTATCGCTCGATTCGGATTTCCCCTTTGTCGAAAACCAGGTAGTGCGCCGGTGGCAGCTTCTTGATTCCGCGAAACATGGTGAGTGGGTGAGGGACGTACTGGAACGTCAGGTAGTCGTGCAGCGCCTCCCGGTCCACCTCCCGCGGGATACCGGGCGCTTCGAGGATGGATTTAATCGACGAGGCAAAAACCAGGCGCTCGTTATCGCGATAGTAGTACAAAGGCTTCTGACCGAGACGATCTCGCGCGAGGACGAGGCGTTCCTCGTTTCCGTCCCAGAGGGCAAGGGCAAACATGCCGCGCAGCTCGTGGAGGAACTCGATCCCGCGATCTTCGTAAAGGTGAACGATGACTTCCGTGTCGCATCGCGTCCTTAGCTCGTGGCCCTGCCGGACAAGCTGCTCGCGAAGATCGCGGAAGTTGTAGATCTCGCCGTTGCAGACAACGTGGACCGATCCGTCTTCATTGGCTATGGGCTGGTGTCCGCCCTCGACGTCGATGATGCTCAGGCGGCGATTGCCCAGGCCGACCTGACCCTTGCTCCAATCACCGACGTATGCTCCCTCGTCGTCCGGGCCGCGATGGATCATAAGGCGGCACATGCGCTGCAACAGCTTTTCGTCCAGGTTGTGTTTCGGCGACCATGTGATGCCGCCGCAGATGCCACACATGCTACTGCTCCTCGGGCCAGTCGAACCGGTAGATGAGCACTTCGGGCCGGACATACCGCATGTCCTGCGGCCACGGTCGCCGACGGCGTTGACCGTCGCCGACAAACGAGAGGCGCTTCGCGACTTGCTCGTTCCTCAAGACCTCGTCGCGGAATCGTTTCATGTCCCCCGTCGGCCCCTCGAAGCCATAAAGCGTTTCAAATTGCAGACTTGTGCCGACAAACCAGTTCGGCTTTTCATTCTTCACTCGGTCGGAATTGTATCCTGTCACAATAAGTTTATATTTCTGAAGGTCGAGCGGCGGGCAATCGAACTGCCATGGTTCGGCGATGACGGCGACTTTGCTCCCCTTCTCGAAATGCTCGGCGATAAACCGGCCGCCGCGTGTCCGGACATTCGTGGATGCGAAATCCGACAGCATCCCCAGCGAGGTGGGCAGGCACGGCACAAGGAGCACCAGGCCCCCTATGATTGCCACACACCTGCGGCCCCTGGCCGAGCTGAGCCGGTTGCTCACATCGGCGACCAGCAGAGAGGCGAGAAGTACGACGAAGGGGACCAGGACCAGATAGTGGCGAAGGAAGGGCGACGACACGTGCGCCATGGCGAGGTAGACGACGAACCCACTCGCGACGATGAGGTCGGGCAGTCGCTTCGCCAAAGCGAATCTCAACAACCCGGCAAGGGCCATGAACGGCACGGCAACCCCGAGGCCGCACAGGAGTATCCTGCCCGGAATGAGGAGCCAGCTTGTCTGTGCGCCGGGTTGATAGATATACTCCGATTCCCACGAGAGAATCCGCAGCACTTTGGAAAAGCGCAGGATGTGGAAGGGATTCATGAGGCAGAAGCACGCCACCGCCAGCAGGAGCGAGAGGCCGAGCCATTTGTGCCGGGCTCCCTTCTGTCGGATCCACGCGAGGACGTGGGCATAGACAAGTGTGAACAGGATGACCGCGCCGGTGTATTTCATCCCGGCACAGAGCCCTGCCGATGCGCCTGCCAGAAGGTACCATCGCTTCGATGGCTTGTCGGCGATGTGCAGGCAGAAGAGAATCGTCAGCAAGGCGAAACACATCATCGGCAGGTCGGCCGTCATGTAGTGGGTGTTCACGACGAACGCCGGTGAAGCGAGGAGGACCGCCGCGGCCACAAATCCGCAACGCGCGCCCTTGAGCTTTTTGCCAACCAGATACATGACGGCAACACTTCCCATACCGAAGAGGACGACGACACCACGTCCGATGAGATAGAGCCGGGCCATGTCACCGGGATGCTGGAAGTAGTGCTTGATGTCCGTCGTCAAATGCACCAGTCCGACCACGGAGCAAAGCTTCAGGACAATCGCGACGAGATAGATGAAGAAGCTCGGCCAGGCGTAGAACTTCGGATCGAAGTCCAACCTGCCCGGATTCATATTCGCGAGGGTCTTGAAGACGACGTACTCGTCCGGGTGATAGGACCGGATGGGATTGAAGAGCGATCTCTTGAACCCTTCTTTGCCCTGCAGGTTCTCCGGGCCCTTGTTGTCGTCGAGCCAGCCAAACTCGGGAAAGTGCTTCCAACTGTTCTCGACGATCTCGCGGGGGACCTCCGGCGCGTCCTGACCGAGGGAGTAGTAGAGGCGGTTGCGCTCCATCGACGGCACACCCCAGCCGATGCCGATGACCCCAACCACCAGAGCCATCCCAGCAAAGAACAACGGCGCGAGCCAAGACCATTTCGATTGGTTGTGGTCGGGGTTGCTCATCGCTTCCTGCGGGAGACGGCGAAAACGGAGAGGCCGATGGGCAGTCGAAGCCGCCTTAGCAACCATGCCTCCAGCCGCATGATGGCAAGAAACAACTTGTCCAGCAGCGGGAGACCGAGGGTCACTTCCGACCGGTTTCGCTCCGGCAGGAGGCACTTGTCTACAAGCCGATAGGCCAGTTCTATCGGGAAAAGGACGGTGTTCCAGTACGTGATTCGTTCGGTTCTCAGCCCGGCACATGCCATGAGCCGAGTGACCTCGCCGTGGGTGAACCGATGAACCGTGCCGACATGCTTGTCATGGTGGGCCTGAAGGACGCCAAGAACGGGCAGGTTCAAGCAGAACACCCCATCCTCGTTCAGCACACGACAGACTTCTGCCGCCACCTGCGCCGGTCGGACGGATCGATGGCACAGCACGTCCAGCGAGGTGACCACATCGAACGTCCCCGATCGGAACGGCAGCAGATTCGCCGAGCCCTTTGCCAGAAGTCGAAGCCCGTCGCCTCGGCAGTACCCCAGCGCCATGGCTGAGGCATCGAGACCGACAGCGTACCCGGCGAGTTCCACATTGCGCAGCGTGCCGCCCGTGCCGCAGCCGATGTCCAGCGCCATTTCGCGTTTGCGAAGGTTGGAAAGATCGAGGAATGATGACAGGATCATCCGCAGGCCGCGATACCACCAATGGTCGTTCTCGGCCCGGCGCATGGCGGCGTACTCGCGGGATTCCATAGGCGTCACCCCGGAAAGCTCTTTACGGCCTCGATGACCTGCCGGACCTCGTCGTCGGTGAGTTCCGGATAGATGGGCAAGGAGAGAATGTCCGCTGCGGCCCGCTCGGTTTCGGGCAGCGCGCCCTCTCCCAGGCCGAGATCGCTGTATGCCTCTTGAAGATGCACGGGAATGGGATAGTGGATCTGCGTTCCCACGTCCTGCTCCTTCAGGTGCTCGCGAAGCGCATCACGAGCCCGCGATCGCACAACATAGAGATGGTAAACATGCTCCCGGCCGAGAGGCTCAACAGGTGTGATGACGCCGCTGTCGGAGAGTCCCTTGTTGTACGTAACCGCAATCTCACGCCGCCGGGCATTCCATTCCGCCAGGCGCCTCAGTTTCACGCGGAGCGTGGCGGCCTGCAGCTCGTCGAGTCGGCTGTTATAGCCCTTCAGTTTGTGATGATACCGATCTTCCTGGCCATAGTTGCGGAGCATGCGCACCTGATCGGCGACGGTCTCGTCATTTGTTGTGACCAAGCCGCCCTCGCCGAATGCGCCGAGGTTCTTGCTCGGATAGAAGCTGAAGCAGCCTGCGTCGCCGATGGCTCCGGCCCTTTGCCCCTTGTAGGTTGCGCCATGGGCCTGGGCTGCGTCTTCGATGACCTTGATGCCGTGGTCCGTGGCAAGTTCAAGGAGCGGGTCCATGTCCACGGTCAAGCCGTAGAGATGCACCGGGAGGATCGCCTTCGTCCGGTCGGTGATCTTCGCTTCGACCTGGTCCACATCCATGACGTAGGTGTCGGGCAGGATGTCCACGAAGACAGGTGTCGCTCCGGCGAAAGAAATGCCCAGGGCGGTGGGTACGGCGGTGTGGGCAACGGTGATGACCTCATCGCCCGGGCCGATACCACACGCAAGGAGGGCCAGATGAATCGCTTCGACGCCCGATCCTACACCGACGGCGAATTCCGTTCCGCAATACTGCGCGAATTCCTGTTCGAAGGCCTCGACGTTCTTGCCGAGGACAAACCACCCCGACTCGAATACCTCCGCCACGGCGGCGTCGATCTCTTCCTTGATGCTCAGGTATTGCCGCTTGAGTTCGAGGATGGGGATCATGCCAGCAGGGCCTTCATGTATCTGCAGTTCCGGGTCGCGCACTCGGTGGGGCCGAGTTCCTCGATCTTCTCCCGGCACTCCTCCTCGGCGATCAGCCAGCCGCCGTAGTCGCGGTGGCTGAGATGATCGACGATGGCGGGATAGTCCGTGGTCCCTTCACCCAGCAAACACCAGTTTCCATTATAATCAATATCCTTGAAATGGACGTACTGGACGCGCTCGCCGTAGAGTCGAAAGACCTCGACCGCGTGCCCGCCGCCCTTGACAATATGTCCCCCGACATCGGGGCAGAGAAAGACGTACCGCGGGTCGGTCAGGTCCATGATCTCCGCGATCTGCATGGGCGAGGCGACCGTCGCGTTCTCGTGGGCGTGAGGATGGACGCACGCCTTCAGGTTGTAGCTGTGAGCGATCTGTCCGCACTCATTGTACCGCGCCGCCGTTTCCTGCAGCACGGCATGGATGTCGTCGCCAGTGTCCATCGTGCCGCCGCCGAGGATAAGCTTCGCGCACCCCATTTCCTCGGCGAAGGCGGCAGCCTTCTGGCAGGCGCCCAGCACGTTGACGCGCTCCTCCGGATCGTGCCACTTGCCGCTGAGATAGACCGACGAGAGGGCGAGGTCGTAGCCCTCCAGCATCTTCTTGAACCCCGCCGGGTCGTCCATGTACTCGGCGATCTTCGGCGCCGCCGCCTCGAAGCCCTCGTATCCCGCCTTGGCCACTTCCTCCAGGATGCTCGGCACGTCAAGCCTTCCCCAGGTGTTGATCTGGCAACCGATCTTCATGATTGCTTTTCCTCCGTCGGAGATGCGTGCGCCATGTTATGTAAATATTAAATGTACGGAACAGCTCGGCCCGTTGTCAAGGCAAATCGCTCCTTGCGCAGATACGAATTCCCCGGTAGCATATCCTACGGGGTGACCATTCCCCCGGGGAAAGAGTCCCATCGCCAAACTCATGTGCCCCAAAGGAACAGAGCTTTTCGCGGATGACTTCCACTCGGGCATCGATCGCTGGCATCGCGAAGAAAGCAGCTCGGTGACGATCCCGTAACCCGGTGTGATGCGGCTCGACTGCCCCGGCAACCAGCAGGGCGAACCGGGGTGCATGGCGTTCTGCCAAGAGGATTTTCCGGGTGGGATTGCCGCGGAGTAGAATCTGCCGGTCAAAAAGGAATGTCCCCATCATCACCGACCCGCCCGCGGGGGCGGGTTCGAGGACTATCTCGGCGCGGATGCGAAGCGGAGGTCCTACAGATACTCCTCGCGCAGCCTCTCTCCCAGGTAGCGGGACCGCGACTCGGCGCTTACCGGCAGACCCCGCTGCTCGCACCATGCAGAAAGCTGCTCGATATCGATGTCCACCCGCAGCACACGCAATCCGGCGCGGGTAAGTTGGCGCATCGCATCAGACGCGGCATCGGACCAGTCCAGATACTTCCCTTCCAGATCCACCGAGTCTTCAGATATCTGAAGGAGCCGCTTCCACTGCGTGGGCTTGTACCATGCAATCCCAACCACATTTTCGTGCCGGGACTGGTCCACTTTCATACTTGGTCTCCTCGGAGAACACAGAACGTGAGCAACAGATATTCTACAGGAATAGAAAAATCTTTCAAGGGAGAAAAGGGACAGGATCACACGCAGGATTGCGCCCGTTGAGGACAGAATGGAGACAGAAGCGCCTCACCCCTCGCGACGCATGGCAGTCGTTTGGATATAGGATATATCAGACGGGAATGGCCCGGCCAAAGCAGTAGTTCCTGATGAACCGCTTGTCGTTGTCAGGCATGTCGATGAACTCAATGCCCAACGCGACGGTCCCGCGCTTGTTGATCGTCAGATGCCGGACTGCGCCTCTGGCCTCGATCAGACTGTCCCCCAAGGCAAGGCAAATTTCGACGTGTTGGTAGGGGTCAAACATCTTGCGCCCGTGGAATCGAATGCCGCTCTCGCTGACATCGGCTGTCTTGCCCAGGGTTTCCGTGCGCTCCCCAGTCTCGATGTTTTCCTGAACCACGTGGGCCAGATGGTTCGTCAGGGCTCTGGGCATCCTTCGCCGGTTCTGCGAAACCATAACTGATTCGCTCCTTGGCATGCTTCCAACAATCGTACGTGTTTGGCCAAATGCAGATGACTTTGGGCCAAGGCTTGAGCGGGTACCTTACCCAATTCCATCGATGCTGTCAAGGCTTTTTTGGCCGTTTTCACGGGACATAAAACGATTTAACGGGACATTCGCTGCGCCGACAGAAATAAGCAGCAACGGCACAAAATCAGCCGATCTTGACCTCCGCGTTGATTTCCTGCGACTTGTAGATCGCGTCGAGGATCTTCGTTACAGCCAGGCCCTGCTCGCCGGGAACGACCACGGGCGTGTTGTTCTTGATGGCATCGACGAAAAGCTTGATTTCATGCCCGTGGGTGCTGTCCACCTTGGGCAGAGACACCGGGGTGACATCGTAGAGCTGCATGTTCTGCTCGCCGTAGATCTTCAACGGCAGCAGATCGCACCCGGCCCGGGTGCCCATCAGCGCCGCGGTGAAGATGCTGGTCGGACCGATGTTCGCGCAGAAACTGCTTTCGAGCAGGACGGTTGCGTCGTTGTCGAAGCGGATCAGACCCACGGCAAAGTCCTCCACCGTGAACGTCTCCGTGTTCCATTGTCCCATCAGACCGACGACATCCTTGCGCGTGCCGAACTTGGTGTAGGTGTTGCCCGAAACGGCGATCGGTTTCGGATGGCCCATGAGATACAGCACCGCATCGAGGATGTGCACCCCGATGTCGATGAGGGGGCCGCCGCCCTGCTTGTCCTTCTCGCCAAAAACGCCCCATCCTGGAATGCCGCGACGGCGGAGGGCCTGGGCGCGGGCGTAGTAAATCTCGCCAAACTCGCCGGCGTCGATCATCTTCTTCACATGCTGCACCTCCGGCCGCCACCGGTTGTTGAAGCCAACGGCCAACTGCTTGCCGGACGCCTTGGCCGCGTCGCACATCTCCTGCCCCTCCTGGCCGTTCATGGCGATGGGCTTCTCCACCAGCACGTGCTTGCCCGCCATCAAGGCATCAATGGTCGGCTCCTTGTGCATAAAGTTCGGTGTGCACACACTCACCGCGTCGATGTTCTTGATCTTCAGCATCTTCTTATAGTCGGTGAAGACCCTGGGGACATTGAACTGCTGCGCCGCCCCCTTGGCGGATTCCTCCACCACGTCGCAACACGCCACGATCTCCACGTCCGGCAGTTTGACATAGCCCGGCATGTGTTGGTTCCGGGCGATACCCCCGCATCCGATGATGCCGATCTTGATCTTACTCGGCTTCGACGTGGCCCTCCTCGTTGCCTTCTTCTTTGCTGCCTTCTTGGCCATGCCAGCTCCTTTCAGCGTGTAAGGGAATATTGCCTGCAAAAGGCGGATACATTAGCCACACCGGAAGGTGGAGTCAAGATGTTTCTGCGCCTCTCACAATTCCATCGCCCTCCCCGTTTTGCCGGACTCGATCACGGCGTCGCAGATTTCAAGAACGCGGACAGCGTCTTCGCCGGTGATACGGGGGTCGCGGTCCTCCTGGATGGCGGCGATGAACTCCATGAACTCAGCCGCCCACGCGCGGACGTACTTGAACCCGGTGACGCTGGCCATTGTGCCGAGCTTGACGGCCGGGCCGGTGGCCGTCGCTTCGACGTCGATGGTCGTACGCTCCTTGTATTCCGGGACCTTGCGGCTCTGGACCACCAGTTGGTTGCTCTCCCACTCCGACCGCAGCAGCCCGTCCGACCCGATGATGTCGATCCATCCGTACCGCCCGCCCATGCGCTGGGACGTCGTCATCTGCGCCGCGATACCTCCTTCGAAGCGAATGGTGAACTGGCACCAGGCATCGACACCCTCGTCAGTGAAATCCACTTCTGCGAAAACCCGTGTCGCGGGCGCTTCGACCACATCGAGCACCTGATAGAGGGCATGGGTTCCGACATAGAGCAGCGGCCCGCCGCCATGCTCCGGCGTGCCGAGCCATCCGCCCATGGCGCCGATAAGCTGCCCGGCGGTGACGTGGGCGATGTCACCGATAGCACCCTGGTCAAGGAGCTGCTTCATGCGAACGCGCGCCGGCAGGAAGGGCAGCGTGTACCCGACCATGATCTTGACGCCGGCCTTCTTTGCCGCGTCGCAGAGCGCCCGGCCATCGGCGGCGTTGAGGGCCATCGGTTTCTCGACAAAAAGATGCTTGCCCGCTTCGACCACCTGCATGCCGCAGGGCTGGAGCTGGTCGTGGATCGTGGCGACGATGACGGCGTCGAGGTCCGCTTTTTCGAGCATCTCGTCGGCGTCGGTGTAGGTCTTCTTGTAGCCGCACTGCTCCGCGGCTTCTTCCGCCTTTTCGGGAATCAGGTCGGCGCACGCCGCCATCTCGGCAAGGCCGGTGATGTTCAGGGCATCGGACAGGTAGCGCCCCTGCCCGCCACAACCGATCAGGCCGAATTTCATTTTTTCGGACATTGCAATGATCTCCAATGGTCACGAAGTCGATCTTTTGATTTCGTGTAACCATTTAGCCAAGTGTTGTCATTCCCGCGAAAGCGGGAATCCAGGCCCTCGACCACTCGTGGATTCCCGCGTACGCGGGAATGACGAGAGGCCGAATATCGGGTCGCCACACTTGGCTAAATGGTTACGATTTCGTCAACAAATGCAAGAACGTTCTCAACCGGCACTTCCGGTTCGAGGACGTGTGCCGGGGCGAGCATGAGGCCGCCGCCCTTTCCCATCGTCGCGATCCGTTCGCGCACTTCGACGCGCACATCCTCCGCCGTGCCATGGGAGAAGGTGCTCTGCGCGCCCATGGTACCCCAGAAGGCGAGGCGGTCGCCGTGCAGGGCCTTGAGCTTGGCCACATTGTTCGCCTCGGGCTGGACGGATTCCAAGACGTCGATGCCCACGTCGGCCAAATCCCCCGCCACCGGCTCGACATGGCCGCAGGAGTGGTAGGCAATGAGGACATCGTCGCGCACACTCCGTATGGCATCGACGATTCGTTGGAGCGGCGGCCGGATCATCCGCCGCCACATGCCGGGGCTGAAGACGAGGGCCTTTTGCGTGCCGAGATCGTCGCCGATCCAGACGACATCCACACCCGCCTTGGCGTTGGCGGCCGCCTTCCTCGCCTTGATCTCGGAGGCCCGGGTCAAAAGCGCCTCGGCGAACTCGGGGTCGCCCGCGAGGTCCATAAGAAACTGCTCCTGCCCGCGCAGGGCGCAGGCCTGCTCGTAGGACCCGCTTTCGTAATTCGACACAGCCGCATAGCCCGCGGCCTGGATATCCTCGACCTGCTTGCGCATCTCGTCGATCTTCGGTTCGAACGCAGGCCAGGGATAGTCGTCCAGATCGTCGAGGGTCAGATCGCGCATGGGGTTGATCCGCCGCAGGAAATGGTGGAAGGTCCCCTTCACATGCGCGTTGCCCCACGGGGCGACAGTTGCGCCCTCCGGCAGATCGCCGAGATACTTGGAGAAATCCATGGTCTCCTGATCCGTTGCGTATCGAACGAAGCGGATGTCGTAATCGAAATACGCTTCGAGGTTTGTTTCACCGACGGCTTCGCCCACCTTCCGGGCGAGATCGGGGGCGAAGCGCATGTTGAACGGCACACGGTCGGGTACCTTGTGGCCAAATGCACACAGAACTCGCTCACGGGGATTCATTTCCTGTTTCCATTTTGGATTTTGGATTGCTGATTTTGGATTGGAAACCGCAAATTCAAGATCACAAATCCAAAATCGGGTTACTCCATCGCCGCCAGGATGTTTACGTCCTCCTGAATCCAGACGTTGAACTCGGCGGCGTGGTCGATGTGGATGAGCGGAATGTCCTGCTCGATGTCGGCCCGCCAGCCGCCTTCGGGGTGCTGGGCCTCGACAAGATAGTCGAGGAACTCAACGACCCCGTCGCGCGCCCGCGTGTCGCCCGTGTTCAGGTAGTGGATCGCCGCGGCGAGGCTGCTCTTGCCGCTGCCCATCCACTGGAATTGGTCCTCGTAGAACCTGCGGTGGATTTCGAAAAACTTGTCCGCATAGTCGAGAAACTCCTTGCTCCCCGTGGCCATGTGCATCCGGCCCATGAGCATCCACGGCAGGGACAGCTCCCAGTAGGCCTGATTTGGTTTTGCGAAATCGATGCACTCGCCCTTCGGGTCTGTCGCATCGGTAAGGAGCTTGCCGTCATTGGTGGTCTGGAAGAAAAACTTCTCGGCGGCCGGCTGATCAAGGAGCCTGATGCACCACTCGGCCACCTTCTCGGCTACGTCCAGTCTGCCGAAGTAGAGCGCGCTGACACCCGTCCATGCCGTGGCGAGTGATCGGCAGACCTCGTGCTTGGGGAAGTGCGGAAAGCCGCCGCAGGGGCGCTGGCAGGAGAGCAGGAATTCCATGATCGGATAGGAGATGTCGAAGCGTCCGGATCGGTGGCACCCCTGGAAGAACCACGATTGCTTGTAGACGTCGCCGTTGTAGTCCTTCAGGCCGCCCTCCGGCTGGAGGGTGTTCTTCTTCACCCAGTTCAGCAGCCGGTGCACCGGCGCGTAGAGGCCCGAGACGCTCCACGAGTACGGCTGCTTGTGGTAGGCGTCTTTGACAAAACCCTCCCAGATGTAGCCGCCGTCGGGCTGCTGGTGGCTCATGGTGAACTCCGCCGCCTTCAGCCCCGCCGCGCGATAGCGCTCCAATTGCTCACTCAGTTTCATCGCTCAGTCCTTTCATACCATGGCCTGTAAGATATTCACGGTCTTCTGTATCCAGACATTGAACTCCGCCGCCCTTACCCCAGTCTGCGGGTACTGCGGCAGCTTCTCGCCCTGCCTCATTTCCCGTTCCTTTCTCTCGCGATCGGCTCACAGTAATACATGGCCGGATCGTCCCAGTCAAAGCGGTAGTTTCGCCCACTGGGGAGATCGTCGGGAAACGCCTCCTGCAACAACCCGAATGTATGAACAACGGCAGACATCCAGTGCGGGTTCTCTTCGATCCGGTCGCGCTGCTCCTGGTAGAATTGCAGAAGCGCCGACCGGAGCCGGTCAAGCGCCTGCTGCGCCTCGTCTTCGCGATGCTCCAGCGCCTTCGGAAGCCGCACCAGAATGTAGGTGGAGTCCATCGTCAGAAAACTCGGCTCGTCCTCCCAGAATCCGTTCGGTTTCTGCCGCGATAGAATTGCATCGACGATCTTCTCCGGATGCGCTGGCATCCGCTCGGCCGCTCGGTACAGGCAGGTATAGGCGAAGGTGCGACTGATGTTCACCTTGCCCCTTGGCCACGCACCGGTCTCGCTGTCTTGCTGTTCGGCGATCTTCCGGTAGAATATCTCCGTCCATTCCGGGTCGTCCAGGCTGGCCAGGAAGGGAGTCAGGGCCAGCACGTCGTGGTGGTTCGATTTTGGACCGTCCCAATCGACGGAATCAAACCATGCCAGCAAGCCATCCGGCGCAGCCACGTCCCGAAGACAATGCGGGAAATCAAGGAGGTCGTCGCCGAGGATGTTCAAGGCCCGGACAGTCTGCCAAAGGGCGTGGCCGTTGGAGTGGCCCTGCCCCGCGGGGCCTGGGTCGTGCGCGACGATGCCCGTCTTCGGGTCCTGGCAGCGCTGCAAGCGCCCGATCCAGTCCTGCCGGTGTCCGCCGCAGATCTCTTCATCGTCGATGGCATACCGCATCCACGCCACGTCGGTGGTGGTCATGACGTTGACGCCGACCTTCGTATTCATGCGGAAGCCGCCCTCCTCATCGTCCCACAGCGACTCGGTCCAGTGGTGGATTCGCTCTCGCAAGTCGTCAAGAAAAGCTGCCATGTTGCATTCCTCATATGGTGGAGTCGCCATCACACCGTTCCGTAAAGACCATATTGCGCCACCAGTTCCATTACCCGCTTGTATTGCTCGAAACTTACATTATCCGGTACGGAGTGGTCGGAGTGATAGATGTATCCGCCGCCCGCCTTCGCGATGGGGATCTTCGAGCCGATCTCGCGCTCGATGACGGCCGGGTCGGGATCGGCCATGGCGCGGGTATCGATGCCACCCATGAAGGCCAGCACGTCGCCGTACTTTTTTTTGAGACCAATCAAGTCCATGCCCGCCTTCACCTCCAGGGGTTGGATGCAGTCGATCCCGGCCTCGATTATCATGGGAATCAGCGGCCGGATGTCCCCGTCGGAATGGAGTATAACCGGCATATCCTTCGAGTGGAAGACGTCGCACATCCGCTTCTGGTTCGGGAACTCCAGCTCCCGCCACGCCGCCGGGGAAAAGAACGGACCGTTGCGGTAGGCCTGGTCGTTCCAGATAAACGCGCCGTCAAACTTGAAACCGCGACCGATCATCTCCTCCGCCGCGTGGATGATGAGGTCGGCGGTCATGTCCATCATCTCCTTGACCCACGCGAAGTCCTCCTTGATGGCAATCAAGACGCGCGGCATGCCGACCATGCGCTGGATGCGATCAAACCCAAACCCGGCGGCGAACGGAACGAACAGTCCCGACTCCCGCGCGGTGCGATTGGCCTTCAGATGGGCCTCCCAAGACACGCGCGAGTCGTTCCAGAGGTAGCGCGGTTTCAGCTCCTCCCATTTCTCCCGGCTGGTCACGGTGTAGTCGATCAGCTCAGGCACGGACTCCTGGCCCTTGAAGACGCGGGTGGTCGCGCCCCAGCCGTCCTTGACGATCGTGTAGGTCTCCGTCTCCTCGATGGTCTCCGGCGGGAATTGGAACGACAGGTCGGCCCCGCCGCCGCTGGTTCGTTCGTAGCCGAAGTACTGATGAGGGGTCCGGTCTGCGGGAAACCCCTCCCGCCGCCAGCGGGCCACGGTGGTCTCCCAGGGCGTATCGCAGATGGGGATGCGGTCCGCTTCCTTGTGCGACAAGGCGAACAGAAATCGTTCCCGGCCATTCATGACAACTCCCTGCTTTTTCCAGTTTTCTCCCGGAAATGCCAGTGAAAGGCCAGATAGGCCGCTCCAGCCGCCACTCCGGCGGACGGCTTGCCCACGACGCGATAGGACACGTCCGTATTGATCGGCGCGACACAATCGCGACGCACCGCCTCTTTGATCGGCGCCAGAAACACATCACCCGCCTCGGTGAGCCGACCCATGAGCAGCACATTCGAGATACCGAACATGTTCACTGCTATGGCCAGCGCCCTGCCGACGGCCCGGCCCGCGTCGTCAAGAACCCGCAGCGCCAGCTTGTTCCCTGCGTTGGCGTTGGCGATCACATCGTCGAGGGTGATGTCCTCGCCCGTTGTCATGAACTCGGCGCCCCTTGTGATCCCGTGCGACACGCGCTGGAGGATCGCGCCGGTGGATGCCACCGTCTCAAGGCAGCCGCGGTTGCCACAGCGACAAATGCCGCCGTTCGGTTCCACGACAACGTGGCCGATCTCGCCTGACACGGGATGATTTCCCCGCGCCGTCTCGCCGTTCAGAAAGACCGACAGGCCGATGGCCTGATTGAGCCAGAGACACAATATCGTCTTCCAGCCGGGGGCGGGGATCGCACGGACCTCCATCACGGCCGCCGCGTCGGTAAAACCGGGGAGCCAGGTTTTCAGGCCCGTCTCCCTCTCGATAATTTCGCATGTATGAATATTGTTCCACCCCGAAATGTGCGCCGATCTGAGGGACCGCCCGGACTTCGGGTCCACGATCGCCATGTCGGCAAGGCCGATGCCGAGGATCCGATCGCGCGGCGCCTGCACACCGGAAAGGATTCGCACGATTTCCCTGCCCAGCAACTCGCACCGGGCAACTCCGGTCGCGCCGGCCGCGGGAATGTCGGCATCGAACCTTATCGCACAGGCGGCGTCCATCAGAATCACCCGAAACCCCTCGGGCAGGTGGCGAACGCCCACAGCCCACATGATGTCGGGATTGAGGGCCAAGCGGACGTTGCGCTGCTTATTGGAGTCCATCTCCTGGATTGAATTGGACATGAGGAGCCCGGCGCAGAGGTCGCCGACGGTGTTGCGGCGCAGGCCGAGGGCATCGGCAAGCTGGGCGCGCGTAGCCGGCCCGTGGTGGAACAGGAATCCGAGTATTGCGTTTTCTTTTTGGGTCGCTGTTTTCATGACGTCGACCTCACCCGAAGAATATCATATTGGATTCAAGTGTCAAGTTAAAAATATCGAAAATATATCTTGGCATCCGATTTCTGCCGATATTTATACATTATTATATCAATTTGATATTTATATGGGGCAGATAGTACTTAATCTGACGCATTGGCCCGTTTTGTCTGTAAGACAGAACGGGGCGCTTTGCCGAGTATTTTTTCCTTCGCAAAGTGAAGCGGGCCGGTGAGGGTCTGCATCGGTGTCTTCACGTAGCAGTATTTGAGATAGCTCCCACCCTCCCGGGGCGGGAGCGATGTACCTGTCTTAGTCAATTATTTGTTATTATTCACTGGCTTTTGGGGCCAACATGCTGTACAATTAAGGCATTGTTTATGTGGATACTTGGGACTTTTTCTCGGAATAGAATAATTCAATTTCCCACGCACTCACGTCTTTCTGGAATCCCATCTTGCTTCATTGCCGTGGATCGGGCTCTTTCCAATCTGAGTATGTCCTGAGGCGCTAAGCCGTCCTTTGCGGGAGAATGTCTATTTCGGCGCGAAGGAGGACCGAAACACATGGCTGAAGCGGAACTTGGCGACGCCGTCAGGATTCGCGACGAGGGGTATCGTGTTTGACTCGTCAAAGGGGCCATGGGGCCGGGCCATCGAATCCGTCGTCATCCGGGATCAACGGGGCAAGGGTTGGGTCGAAATGACCCGCTTGCAGGCAAGGGTCTCATTCTTGATCTGCAGTTGCTCTCTCGGTGACAGGCGAGGAGTGTAGAACATATTGCAAAAAAAGACGACGAATAGTATCTGTGTTGAAGGCTTGTCGTGCGAAACAACGGAAGCAGAGTTGCGGCGGCTCTTCGAGCACCACGGCGAGGTGGCCAGTGTAACCCTCATCACCGACAACGAGACCGGTCAGTCGAAAGGCTTCGCCTTTGTCGAGATGACAGCGCAGGCCGCCGCAGAAGAAGCGATTAGGCAGTTGAACGGCGCCGAAGTCGGCGGGCGAAACATTGTCGTAAGCAAGGCCCGCCCAAAGAGTTACTGAGGCAAGAAATCGACCCGTAAGGTAGACTTGGTCCAAAGAGAAAGGTAGCACCAATCGTATGACTGCAACAACGACCCTCACATCCCCGCGCGCCACTATTTCCGACCAACCCGCCCAGCCCGTGCATCCCCTGGGATCACGCGCTCGGGTGCTGCTGACCAGCGTCTTCGGTCCATATGCCCAGGACGATGAGTATGGCAGCCGGGCTCTCAACCCCATGGAGCTCTATCACAACCAGGTAACCCGTACGCAGGGGGTCTTTTCGCTCCGCATGTTCCACCGCTCCTGGGGGCTGATGCTGATTCAGGCCAATATCAACGCACCGTGCACGCTTCTCGACTTTCCCACGTTGGACCGCTTCATCGAAGAGATTTCCACAAAGCAATACGATATCGTCGGGATCAGCTCGATCATGCCGAACGTGGGCAAGGTGCGGAAGATGTGTGAACTGATCCGCGAGCACCTGCCCGACGCCACGATCGTCGTGGGCGGCCATGTCGCGAATCTCCCGGGGCTCGATGCACGGATCGATGCAGATCATATCGTTCGAGGCGAAGGCGTTCGCTGGATGCGGGAGTTCCTTTCCGAAAAGGATGCCCAACCGATCAACCATCCGGAGATCCCTTCCGGCATCGGCACGCGCTGCATGGGGGTGCGCCTGAGCGACAAACCCGGCGAAGTCGCCGCCGCGCTGATCCCCTCCGTGGGGTGTCCCCTCGGATGCAACTTCTGTGCGACATCGGCCATGTTCGGAGGCAAGGGCCACTGCGTCCACTTCTACGAGACAGGCGACGAACTGTTCGAGGTGATGTGTCAGCTCGAGAAGTCCATGCAGGTCAAGTCGTTCTTCGTCATGGACGAGAATTTCCTGCTGCACCGCAAACGGGCATTGCGGCTGTTGGATTTGATGATCGAGCACAACAAGCCGTGGGCGCTGTATGTCTTCAGCTCAGCGAACATAATCCGATCCTACACGATGGAGCAGCTCGTGGCGTTGGGGATTTCCTGGGTATGGATGGGACTCGAAGGCAAAAACTCCAGGTACTCCAAACTCAATGGCATCGATACCCGCAAGTTGGTGCGCGAGCTGCAGTCCCACGGCATTCGTGTGCTCGGTTCGAGCATCATCGGGCTGGAGGAGCACACACCGGAGAATATCGACGACGTCATCGACTACGCGGTGAGCCACGATACCGAGTTCCACCAGTTCATGCTGTACACGCCCACCCCGGGAACGCCTCTGTACAAGGAACTCGAGGCCGAGGGACGGCTTCTGGACCCCTCTGAATACCACGAGGCCGACATCCACGGGCAGCTCCGGTTCAACTACAGGCATCCCCACATCAAGGAAGGCCTGGAAGGTGAGCTCATCCTCAGGGCGTTTCGGCGCGACTTTGAGATAAACGGGCCAAGCATCATGCGCATGGTTCGGACGATGCTCCAGGGCTGGCGGCGATACAAAAACCACCCCGATGAGCGGATTCGCAGCCGCTTTGAGATGGAATCCCGTTGTCTCTCTACCACCCACGCTGCCGGCCTTTGGGCGATGAAACGATGGTTCCACTCCAACCCCACCGTGCTGGCCAAGATATCGAAGACCCTGAGCGACGTCTACCGTGAATTCGGACTCAAGGCCCGCCTGAGCGCGGCCTTCGGAGGGCCGTATGTCCGACTCAAGTCATGGCGTGAGGACCGCCGACTCAAACGAGGGGACACCCACGAACCGCCGACCTTTTACGAGGCGAAGCGCATCATGAGCGCCGCCGGGATGCCTTCCGCCGAACGCAGCCGCCCCTGTAGCGCATGATTGCCTTTCCATCGGGAAGGCGGCTCCCCGCGGAGGCGCCTTGTCGCGGACGCGCAAGCACTTCGTATCAGATGGGGAATGCGCGAGCGCTCCGTTGAACGCCGGCCTCGCCTCGGCACACTTCTGCGATGGCTCGACGGGCGGTCTTTGTCAGACCGGTGATGTCGGTGTGATTCCCGCCGGGACAGGCGTCCATTGCGTCTCTTCCGACCTCAAATAGGCCCGATAGTCGCACAGCTTCGACACCAGCGGGAAAAGAGACCTTACGTCACTCAACGTGAGCCGGCGGGCGAATATAGAATAAAGCAGAGACAACAAACCGTAGGAGCGCCGGTAGAGCCGTGTGAACTGGCGATAAAATTCCTCCCGAGGGAGTTTCGTGGGCAGCACCGAATGTAGACAATCGAAGAGGCGGTAGTCCCGCGTGACCAATCTCTCCGCCTCCTGCTCGAAGAGCGGCGTTCCCGGAAGCGGGGTGAGCACGGTGAACTGCCGGAGCCTGATGC
>JAADGH010000245.1 GCA_013152475.1 Planctomycetota bacterium | reverse complement strand
AAGCTCCAGCGCAGGGCAACATAAGCATTGGTGTCGTTCTCGAACTGGCCAAAAAAGGTGTGCCGGTTCAAGCCCAGGAACACGTTGCCTCCCATCTCGGCGGTCCAGTTGTCATTGATCTTATAACTGACACTGGGGCGGAGGTAGGCGTCGCTGTCCGAAGGCGAATAATAGGCGAAGAAGGACAGCTTCAGATTCTGGTTCAGGAGCAACTGCGTGATGCGGAACGTCAAGACATGGCGGTCCTGCTCTCGTGGGGGAATGCCGGGAGGCAGTTTCCACCGATAGTCGCCATAGTCCATCATGTACTCCAGATAGTATTGGATGCCCGCCGTCAGGTCCTTGGCGATTTCCTGCTCGTAGCCGACAAGAAGCCGGGACTCGCTGTTGTTGATAAAGGGGTCCTCACCGCCGCGGTCGTTGCGGGATTCATAGTAGGCGACCTCGGCGTTGGCGATGCCCTTGTAGAGCGGGCCGCGAATACTTGCGCCGTAAACGGAGAGGGGGGGGAAGGTGGCGTCGAAGGTCACAGGGTCCATGCCGCCGGGGCTTTTCCAGAATCCGTAATAGGTATAGGCGGCGAGTTCGTAGGCCTTGATGTTTCTGGAAAGGCGCGTTGCCAGTTCGAAGTCGTCGAACCAGATGCTCGGCCGATCGGATTGAACGATGGCGTCCTTGCCCGCAGTGCGTCCGAGCATGTTGTTCCAGTAGGAGATTCGCCTGCCGTCGATGAACCGGTCGGCGTCGAAGCGGGGCGTGTAGACGACATCGAGGTTGGCGAGGTCGCTGAACAGGCTGACCTTCAGGGCGTCGGAGGGGGCCTTGAGGTACTCCACATCGCGGCCGATGAAAAAGGAGTTCCAGTCCTTGGGGAAGAGGTCGTTGAGAAAGAGCATATCGCCCGTGCCCCAGGTGAGTATCTGGCGGCCGATCTTCACGTCCATGAAGTCGAGGGGGGAGGTCTGTGCGCTGGCCTCGCGCACGTCGAGGAAACCCTGGCCGGTTTCGAGATTGAGCGCATGGCGGCCCGAGACGGGGTCGTAGAGCCAATCCGTGGTGAGCTTGAAGGTGGCGAAGTCGAAGCCTTTCTCCATTTCGAGCTGGAGGCGTGTCTCGCCGATGGATGCCTCTCGTTCGATCCGGTGGTGGCGAAACTTGTCGTGTTGTGTGCGCATACCGACGCGCCCTTCGAAAAAGCCGGTGAGGTCGAGAGACGGCCGCCACGCCTCCTTTTGTGCCTTGCCGGGCTTCTCGGCTGGATGTGCCTGAGTGAGGCCCGGTGGCAGGGTGGGTTCCTCAGTCTTTTTCTTCACGGGAACCAGGCCGGGGGGCAGCGTCGGTTCTTCGGGTTTCTTTTTTGCACCCGGACCGAGGCCCGGCGGCAGGGCGGGTTCTTCAGCCTTTTTCTTGCTTGGCTTCAGCCCTTCGGGCAGAACCGGTTCTTCTTTCGTTTTCTTCTTTTTGGATGGGCCGGAGAGCCCCTCCGGCAGCGGCGGTTCCTCCTGCCCGGTTACGGACAAGGCGATGCCGAGAAGAAGGACCAGCGAGATGCCGCGGATCGGGAAGTTCATCGCTTTCACCGTCTGCTATCTCAAATATCGCCTTGGCGCCTTGCGAAGGTAACGCTCGGTGAAGATGTTGTCCGGAAGCCCGATGTCGTACTTCACATCGCTGTACTCGAGCACCGTTTCCCCGCCGGTCTTGAGGTCCTTCATGCACGACTTGGTCACCGTGGGATAGCCCTGGATTTGCTCCACCTTGAGCACTTCGTACATGCGGTATTCCCGGCCTTGTTTGTCGTAGTATTTGATTCGAACGGGGATGAACGTGGCGCGGTGAATCCACGCCTTGTAATAGGAAAATTCCACCCGCTTCGGGTCCTTCGGCGTGTTCTTCAGGACGTAGTAGTTGTCCGTCGTCTCCGCCAGCTCATGGGTATCCTCCGGGATGTTCCGGCCCGAGACATCCTCGTAGAAAAAGTTCGATCCCACGAAGCTCGTTCGCTCGTCCGTCGCGGCGATCCGCTTCACCAGATCGAGTGCGGGCAGATAGAGCCAGCGGTCGTCGTCCTTGTTCATGTGCTTCCAAACCATAAAGACCATCTTGTTGACGTCGGCGGGACGGTGGAAATAGACGTAGAATTTCTGTTCGCCGTCCGTCTTATCCTCCACATCCCGGCGCAGGATGGTGAACTCACGGGTGCGCGTCCGGCCCTGCGCATCGGTGATGGTCATCTGGACCTTGGCTCGGCCGTCCTTGCCCTGGTAATAGGAGATGTGGTTCGCCTTCTTCACGATCTCATCCACCGAGGGCGCGTCCTGTGCGGTTGCGGCGACCCCTGTGCCAACCATGACCGCGACAAACATTACCATCTTATTCATCTCATTCCTCCTTGGTCGGTTTGCACCTTTCCTGATGGGATATTATGTAACACACAACGGCCAAAATGGGTACAGCGATAAGACTCATTTCCATGAGGCGGATCCAGCCCACCCCGAAAAACTGATGGGCGTTTACGGCCGCCAACGCCACAAAGGCCACCGCAGAAATGACACAAGTGGCGCAGTTGCAGGCAAAGGGCGCCCATCCGGCCTCCGGGAAGAGGGCCTTCTCGAAGATTCGCACGAGCGCCGGCAGAATGAACAGCGTGCCCACGCCGGAAACGGCCAGGATGGTCGCAATGAAAACACCCACCGTCTTGTAGGGGACCAGCGGCGCGGCCAGCAGCGGCAGGAAGCCTACAGCGATGACGATGACGTTTCGGGATATGGCGCGGGCCGGCTCGCCAAAGACCGCCGGGGCGGCCTTCTCCCAGGAGCCATATTCAGCGCGAAGCTTCCTGGAACGGGCCAGAAAATGGATGGCGAAGTCCACAGCCAAGCCGAGACTCAGCGATGACAAGACCGCCACCGGCATGTCGTAGTCCTTGCCGACAATACCGATCAGGCCGTAGATGAAGGCGATTGTGACCGTCAGGGGGATCATCGACAACACACCCCAGAGGGCCGACCGGAAGAGGACCGTCATCATCAAGAAGACGACGAGAAAACTGCCCAGAAACGCCTGGAGCATGCCGGTGACCATTTTGTTTTGCCAGACCACATTGATGTATGTCAGGCCGAACCACTGGTGACGCAGGGGGATGGGCGGCGGGTTCTTTTTGAAATACCGGTCCACGGCGGCCACGACCTTTTCCATGTCCTTGTTGTCGCCGCTTTTCAGTTGAATCCACAGGCTGGTCTTGCGGTAGTCGGGCGTGACAAAATGCCAGAGATCGTAAGGACGGTGGCTGTTCTGGTACGTGATGAGACACTGGCCAACGGCGTTCTGCGTGTCGGGTATCCGAAACTCCTTCTGCTTGCCGAGAAGCAGTTCGCGGTGAACGGTCTTGACGATGTCGGCAATGGAATTGGACTTGCCGACGACACCCGTCTTCGGCAGCGCCGCCTGAAGTCCCGCGATGTATCGAAGCACGGCTGGGTCCTTGAACACCTCGTCCCGCTGGGCTTCGCTGTCGAGGAAAAGCTGCGCTTCATCCCATGCGTCATACTCCTCATCTTTCGCTGACTGGGATTTCTTCTCGACCTGGGCGCGGAGCTTCGCAAGCAGGTCTTTCGGCGAGGACGCGGCGGGGGCCAGTTTCCGGGCCATTTCCAGCACCTTGGCAAAAACGGCCGGCGCAGCGGGAATGTCGGCCTTGAGTTCTTTCGTTTTTACTGTAAGGCGGCAATCCATCCCCTTGAGGTATTCGATAGCCGTTTCGTTCTTTGCCTCCGGCTGAAGGGCAAGGTAGGCCATATAGGTCCCACCGAAGTGCTTGTTCAGGACACGGTCGGCCACGCGGATCGGGTGCGACTTGGTAAACCATTTCGTGGGGTTGTCATTGATGCGAATCATCGAAATGCCATAGCCCGCAAC
>JAADGH010000230.1 GCA_013152475.1 Planctomycetota bacterium | reverse complement strand
TCTTCTTCGATGTGTAGTCCAGGATGTCCTTCGCATTCTGGAAGATGAACGTGGAGCTCTGGGCAATCGGCGTCGCGATTACATCGGCCCACTTCTGCCGGGTTTCGCCGGCATGAACGGCGCGCGTTGCCAATCCAAGCTCGGGCTTTCTCGAACATCTCTTCCTTGTCGCCATTGAGAGGGTCTCCTTTCCGGATCATCCCCGAAGGTCATGAATTTCAAAGCATGTATTACAGCAGGAAGCCTCCTGTAGTTCAAGACGTTTTTGCGCCGCGAGTAACCGGGGCGCAGGAATTGCTTGACCCGTATTCTCCCGTAGGGTAACATCAGAAGCGCATGCTGTTCGGGGCGACCGCAGGTTTATCTTTGTGAGCAGAAACCGATGAAAGAAGACACGGACCCTATGCTCGATCCGGTGATCCCGATCGGCGTCGTGGCCGAGAAGGTGGGGCTGTCCGTCTCGGCGATTCGCAAATACGAAACGGAGGGCCTCATCATCCCTCACCGGACCCCCACCGGCCGGCGCATGTACTCCCTCGAAGACATCGAGCGCGTCCGCGCGATCCAGCACATGATCCAGGGCCTCGGTCTGAACATGGAGGGGATTCGCAGGCTGCTGGCCATGCTCCCCTGCTGGCGCCTGTCGTCCCTCCGCCCCCGCGAGCGGGACGCCTGCCCCGCCTTCAACGACACCGCCAAGCCCTGCTGGATGAGCGACAGCCCGAAGTGCGCCCCGGAAAAGGACAAGTGCCGCATCTGTCCTGTCTATCGGTATGGGACCCAGCACACCGAGCACATCAAGCGCCTGGTCTTCAGCCAGACCGACGACGAGGCCGTCAGGGCATTCAGGGCGCTGGTGGACCAGGCGGGTGTGTCAGAAGAGAAGAAATAGCGCCGGACGGTCCCCTGTTTTCTATAGAAAACATGAGTTACCCAAGAGACAGGACGAAGGCGAGAAGCCCCACCGGCAGACAGTACCAAGCGAAGAGGTGCAGCTTGCCGCGCTTGACGAACCGGAGGAGCAGCCGCAGAGCAAGATAGCCGACGCCGAACGAGACGATGGCGCCGAGGATCACGGGAAGCCAGTTCATCTGTTGCGCCGCGGCGTCCCGCGCCTCCAGCACCGTCGCGCCGAGGATGGCGGGGATGGAGAGAAGGAAGGAGTACCGCGCCGCCGTCTCGCGGTTCACACCGAACAGCAGCCCGCAGGAGATCGTCGACCCGGAGCGCGAGATGCCGGGGATGATGGCGATGCCCTGGGCGATTCCGATGAGCACGGCCTGGAGCAGGCCGACGTCGCCGGCGTCCCTGTTTTTCTCTTTCGCGTATCGCGTGAGCCCGAGCGCCAGAGCGGTGACGACCAGGGCGATCCCGACGACGGTCAGGCTCTCGAACATCCGCTCGAGTGCGGCCTTGAACACAAGGCCAATCGCTGCCGTAGGGACCGACCCGACCACGATCGCCACGGCGAAGCGGCCGCTGACATTCTCCCGCCAATTCCGCCGGGCAATAAGAACAAAAAAGCCCCGGATGATCCCCCATATCTCCCTGCGATAGACCACGACGATGGCGAGCAGCGTGCCAAGGTGCAAGGCGACCTCCAGGATGAGGCCGGGACGCTTGACATGAAGCGCGTGTTCGAAGATGACGAGGTGTCCCGAACTGCTCACGGGGAGAAACTCTGTGAGGCCCTGAACGATGGCGAGGAAGATGGTTTTCAACATGTCCATGATTTTTACCCGCTTCCCGTTAGAGAAACCGTCTCGGCGGAGCACGCTCAAACAAGTTTGAGCGTGTCTTTCCGCAGGCAGAACTATTTGCCGATACAGAATTGCGAAAAGATTCGGTTCAATAGATCGTCGGGGGTCACCTCCCCGGCGATCTGCCCCAGGCTCGACAACGCGTCGCGAAGCTCGAAGGCCGCCAGCTCCGGCTCCAGATCCATGTCGGGGTCCAGGCCCTCCCTTGCCCGTCGGAGGGCACTCATGGCTCGCTGGATTGCATCGCGGCGCCGCGCATTGGCCGTGGCGACCCCGGCGGAGCGGTCCAGCCGGCCGGCCGACACGGTGTTCACCATGGCCTCTTTCAGCTCGGCAATCCCCGCGCCCGTGAGGGCGGACGTGATGATCACCTCCATCACTCGCGGCAGACCCCGCACCTCGGCAAGGCCCAACTTCTGGGGCAGGTCGCATTTGTTGATGACGGCAATCACCGTCGGCGGAGATACCTGCTCGGCAATCTCATGCTCTTCTGCGCTCAAGGGGGTGCTGCCGTCGAGAACCAACAGGCCGAGATCGGCCTCCCGTGCGGTCTTGCGCGCCCGCTCCGCGGCGATTGTCTCGATGTCGTCGATCGTGTCCCGCAGGCCGGCGGTGTCCAGGAAACGAAAGCGGACGCCGCCGATATCGACGACGTCCTGCACCGTGTCGCGCGTCGTGCCGGGGGAGGGGTGGACAATGGATCGCCGACTCACCCCGAGGGCATTCATGAGACTGGACTTTCCAACATTAGGCCGGCCGTAGATTGCGGTCGCCACCGCATCGGTCCGGATTGTCCCCTCTTTGGTTTCCGTCATCGCCGCCTCGATTCGTCGTTTCACATCGTCAAACTCGGCACGCAATTGGTCTCGGGAGAAGGGGGCGGTGTCCTGATCGGAGAAGTCGATCATGAGCTCGACATGGGCGCAGAGGTCCATCAGGGCGGACCGGATTTCGCCGATTCTCTCGGTCCACTTTCCGCGCAGGCAGGCCAGGGCGACCCGGAGCTCTGCCTCGGAGCGCGCCCGGATGACGGCCATGACCCCCTCGGCCTGGGCCAAGTCGATACGGCCGTGGAGGAAGGCGCGCCGCGTGAACTCCCCCGGCTCGGCCAAGCGTGCGCCCCGGTCCAGTATGGATTCTACGATCATCTCGACCAGCGGCGCGCTGCCGATGGTGTGAACCTCCACCACGTCCTCGCGGGTGTAGGACCACGGCATCTTCATCACATAAACCACCGCCGGAGCGCGTATGTTCTTGTTCGGAAGCGTGACCTGTCCGTCGGCCGAGGTGTAGGTGGGCATGGTTTCGATCGCTTCGCCGGCATCGCCCCGGAATATCTCGCCCGCGATGCACACCGCGCGCGGGCCGCTCAGGCGGATGATCGCACGGGAGGAGGACCCGGCCGGGGAGGAGACGGCGACTATGGTATCCTCCGCAACAACAGTTGAGGGACTGTCTGCGGCAAGGACCATAAGGTCATCTCCGCCGCCGCGAGGATTTCTTGGGAGACTTCTTCTTTTCCACAGGCTCCAGGTCGGGCATTTGGGCGATGAGCCGCTTGATATACATCTGTTCGAAGATGCCGAGCAGCGTGCTGGTCATCCAGTAGAGCGTGAGGCCGGAGGCCATATGGTAGAGCATGAAGCCGAACATGATCGGCATGAACATCATGATCTTCTGCTGTTGCTGCTGCTGGGGGTCGGCGGACTTGGGCATGGTGGCCTGCTGGATGAGCCAGGTGGCGGTCATTAAGATCGGCAGGACGTTCAGCTCATGGCCGATAAACGGGAGACTGAACGGCAGCACGGCCAGGTGGTCAGGCTGGGAGAGATCCTTGATCCAGAGGATGAATCCCTGCTGCCGGAATACGATGCTGAGCTGCAGTGCGCGGAAGAGCCCGAGAAAGACGGGGATCTGGATGAACATGGGCAGGCAGCCGCCGAAGGGGTTCACGCGGTGCTTCCGGAACAGCTCCCACTGCTCTCGCTGCAGCCGCTGCTGATCGCCCTTGTATCTCTCTTTCAGCTCGTTGACCAGGGGCTGGAGCTTCTGCATCCGGTGCATCGAAATCTGCGTCTTGCGGGAGAGCGGATGGAGGCACAGCTTGACGACGAAGGTGAGAAAGATGATGCCGAAACCGTAGTTGGGGATCAGGGCATAGAACCCATCGAGCAGCCAGAGCAGGAGCTTGCTGATCGCGCCGAACATGCCGAAGTCCACGAGATCGACCATCTTGCCGCTGCCTTGTTTGGCGAGGACATTCTTGTCCTTTGGGCCGACGAAGTAGCTGAAGCGATGGACGGCCTCCGCACCCGGCTGGATGACAAAGGGGTATGAGGTCATCACCATGACGGCGTTCGAGATTTTCTTCCCTTTTCCCTTTGGGTTCGGCGCCGGCAGGGTTTGGTCGAAGGCCGTTGCCTGGGCGCAGTAGATCCACTTGGCCTCGGGTTCCTGCTGGGGCTGAAGGGCCGCCGCGAAGTATTTGGTGTCGCACCCCGACCAGAGGATATCGACGTCTTCCCCCTCGACGGTGAGCGGCCGCTTATGAAGTTTCCCGGCCCGGACCTTTTGGACTTTGACCCGGCCGATGTCGTCCATCATGCCGGTAAAGGCGTAGATGTACATTCCTGACGCATCTTCCGGAACGATGGGGTTGCAGGCAACGATGCTGTACTGCAGCTTGATGGCCTCCTTCCCCTTGTTTCGGAAGGTAAGCGCGGCGCTCAGGTGATAGGCGTTGGCCTCCAGTTCAAAGCACTTGCTGACCTCCAGACCGTTCTTGTAGCCGGTGGTGAAGGTCAGCGTGCCGTCTTCCATGGCGACGTGATACCGCCGCTGATCCAGGTCCAGGGCGTATCCCTCCTCCACGGGGCTGCTGACGTCCTTGCCGGAGACCATCATGGCGTCTGTCAGGGCCAGCGGGAGGGGGGCGTTTTCCACGGGCTTCAGCAGCGTGAGGTTCTCGACCTGTTCGACATCGCTGTAATAGTCCCGGAAGGTCAGGCGTTTGAGGGCGCCGCCCCGGTTGGTCCAGGTGGTCATCAGTTTCGAGTCGGGGAGGTCGAGCTCGATATTGTCTTGGAGCTTCGCCTCGGGCAGGCCCTCGACCTTTTTTGTTTTCTCCGGTTTCGCGCCTTTCGTCTCTTCCGGTTTCTCGGGTTTCGGGGTCTCTTCCTTGGGTTTGGTTTCCTCCGCCTCCGGTTTTTCCTTGCCTTTTTCGGCCTGCGGTTCCTTCTCGCGCACGGCTTCCTCGGCGACGGTGGTTTTTTTCTTGGGTTTGGGCGGCGGGCTTAACTTGGGCAGAACGAAGGCGTTCCACAGGATCAAGACGAGTGCGGACAGCACGATGGCAAGCAACGTATTTCTATTCATTCAAATCTCCGTCGGGAGACGGGTGGATCAGCGTTGGTCTTTCAGTAGGTCTCTTCGATACTTTTCAGTGGCGAGTCCGTCGATCTCGGCGACTTCCTCGTGGGTCAGCGGCCGGAGGGTCCCGACGACCTCCGCAGCCACCAGGGCCTTCGCCGCCGATTCGACAAACAGGTTTCGGTAGTAGGCCTCGCGCAGGGTCCGCCCCACCGCCACCACTCCGTGATTGGCGAGGAGGACGGCATGGTGCTCTTTGATGAACGGGACGACGGCGTCGGCGATTTCCTGGCCGGTGGGGACTACATAGTCGATCAGGGGGATCGCCGGACCGATCAGGGCCACGTAGTCGGGGCACATGGGAGCGATCGTCTTTCCCGCGCTTGCGACGCCGAGGGCGAACGGCGGATGGGTATGCACCACGGCGCGGATGTCGTCGCGCACCAGGTAGCACCCCCGGTGCATGGCGATCTCCGACGTTGGCTTGAGGGTCCCGTCCACCAGCTCACCGGAGCGAAGGTCCACGCCGACGTAATCGGACTCAACGGCCTCCTCAAAGGTCTTGCCGGAGGCCTTCACATAGATCACGTCGCCGACGCGGGCGCTCGTGTTGCCGCCCGGCCCCACGATCAGGTCCTTCTGCTCGATCAGTCGGCCGATCTCGACGAGTTCGGCCCTGGCTTTTTTTGCATCGTCCATGGGTCACCTTCCAGCCAGGAGCCGCTGCCCGAGAGTGTCGTCGAGGCCGTCCGTCTCGAAAATCTTCTGGGCGGTGCACTGAACATCGTAGGACACTCTCCGGTAGGCGATGGCTCTGGCCTTCGGGTCAAGCACCACATAGCAGGCGCGGACGTCGAAGTCGCGCGGCTGGCCGACGGAACCGACGTTGACGATGCTCTTTTTGCTTTGGGGCAGCTTGCAGACCTTGGGAAGGTCCCGGGGGGAATAGTATTTCAGGTCCTCGGTGAAGACGCCCGGCTGGTGTGTGTGACCCAGAAAGCAGATGTGCTCAATCTCGGCAAAGATTCGTTTCATTTTCACCGGCTGGGCGATGTCCCGCTGGTAGATGTATTCACGCGTAGGGTCGCACGGTGAGGCATGGACATACATGATGTCGTCCTCCGTGCGGGTCTCCTCCATCTCACCGATGAAATCCCAGCGCTTGGCATTTTCGTCCTTGTGTTCCTCGTCGAAGAGGTTGAGCTGTTCATAGGTCCAGTTTCGCGAGCCGGAGGCCTTGGGATTAAACCCGCTTGTGCGCAGCTCCTCCATGAGGGCCTCTTCGTGGTTGCCGATCATGGTGATGCGGAAGTTCGTCGCGAAGTCGATGCACTCCTTCGGGTTGGGACCATACCCGATCAGGTCGCCGAGGCACACGATATCCGTAATGTTCTTGGAGAGGATGTCATCGAGGACGGCCTTCATCGCCTCGAAGTTGCCGTGAACATCGGAGATTATCGCCTGTAGGTCAGACATCGGTGACTGTAGCGCGCCTCAGAGGATGGCCCCGGACATCGTCCCGGTCATGGTTTGCCGTCGGCCTTGCTACTCCCTTCCCTCATCACGATTTCCCGCCGTAGGGCTCGGCATGGTCGATCATCCTGCCCTTGATCCGCTGCTCCATGGAGAACTTCTTCCCGCAGTCCGCGCAGCACGCATATTCCCCGATCTTCTCCATCTCCTTGCTGCACAGGGGGCAGAAGACCCGCGCTTCCGGGATGAGCATGTTCGGGATATCGTCCTCGATCACATAGACCGTTCGGCATTCCCGGCATGTCAGCTTTTGCTCCGCCAGGTCCAGTTCGCCGAGGCACCACGGACAGACCAGTATGTCCAGGAGTTTTTTGTCTACCATGCTCTCATTACCCATGATGAAGGGAACTCGGAACATTTCATTCGACTGTAGCATAGCAAAGCGGTACAACCATTTCAAACAAAATCCCGTGTGAGTCCAAGCGCCCTACTCACGGGCGGAATCGATGTCATCCCCGCAAAAGCGGGGACCACGGTTGGCGTGGGCGTAGATTCCCGCTTCCGCGGGAATGACGGTGGCCACAAAGACGACCGCACAGGCAACGGACTACCTCCCCATTACCAAGAGATCACCGTGGGTTGCCTGGCATATCTCAGCCCCCCTCCACGTTCGCCCCCCAGCGCTCGGTGCGCCGGATCAGTTGCTTGCCGTCGGAGAACCCATCCCCCCGGCGGGCGAGAAGCTCGATGAGGCGCGCCCGCCACAGGGCGACACGATCCGCCCCCGCCGCGTCCTTCGCCAGGTCGTGCAGCTCGTCGCGATCCGATATCAGGTCGAACAACTGCTCCTCCCCGGTCACCGGGAACCAGACGTACTTCTCCCTGCCGTCGGTCAGGTAGTGCATGGCCTCTTCGAGCGAGTAGCAGGGGGAGTGCTCGCCATGCAGGAACTCCCGCCATGGCTCCCTGCGGATCGCCGCGAGGACGCTGCGCCCCGTTACGCCCTCCGGCGCGTCGGCGCCCGCGGCATCGTAGATCGTCGGGGCCACGTCCTGAAGGCCCACGATCTGGTCGAACGTCCCCCGCGGGAGCTTCCACCCGGCGGGATACTCGATGACGAACGGCACGCGGGCCGATCCCTCGTAGGCATAGGTCTTGCGGAACAGGTGGTGGTCGAACTGCATGTCGCCGTGGTCCGAGAGGTAGAGGAGAAGCGTATTGTTCAGGAGCTGCATCTTCCGGAGCCGCTGCTTGAGGCGGCCCAGCTCGTGGTCCACGTGCGTGCAGCAGCCCATGTAGCCCACGCGCATGCGGTGGTGCTGCTCGGGCGTCAGCGTGCCGCGCCAGGTGGCCGGCGGGGGGCCGGGGAGCTTCACGTCGTGACGCCCGCACCAGTCACCGCAGACCGGGCCGGGAATCTCGCGGTGGATGTATCGGTCCCAAAAAGGCTGCGGCGGGCAGAACGGGGCGTGAGGGGGACCGAGCGAGATCTGAACGAAGAACGGCGCATCGGGATCGCGCTTCTCCAGGACGTCGAGCGTCGTATCGATCGTCCAGTTCACGGGGTTGAAGCGCTGCTCCATGTGCCACGGGCAGGCGTCCCACCCGTTGCTGTTCACGCCGTGGCCGCGCGGGTCGGCGGCGGGCCCGGCATGGATGCGCAGCCACTCGGGATAGTCGCCGCCCCCGGGCTCGGTTCGGCTTCCGGTGAGGATAACGCGGTGGAATCCGTGGAGCTTTCGCTGGGGATAGATGTTCTTGCAACCGATGTGGATGCAGTGGTATCCATGATCGGCGAGGACCCTGGCGACGGTGTTCGTCTCGCCCCAGTGGGCCTCGGCGTACCCGATCTGCCCGCAGGCATAGCTGCCTTTGCCGCTGAGGATCACGCGCTGGGCGCCGGTGGTGGACGGAATCTCCGTGTAGGCGTTGGGGAAGTAGGCGCCGCGGCTGATCATGTCGTCGATGTTCGGCGTCTCCACGACGGGGTGGCCGGCCAGCCCCAGGTGGTCGCCGCGATGCGTATCGGCAAGGTAGATGATGATATTGGGGCGCGTGGCTGCGTCAGGCAAGGGGACCCTCCTTCTCTCAAATGGATGCGGGCGGGGCAAAGCCGACACATGCCGGCCCCCTCCCGCCGTGGGCGTTCGCTTCGGGCCTTATTGTAGGACCGCTCCGCCGCCGATGCAAGGGCAATCGAAGCCGTCAGGTCGCGCACAATTCACTTGACATACGACGCGTTTTCAGGGATGACAAGAAGCGCCCTTTGCGTCTGTTTCTCCATGTGTGGTTTGCCCCCCCCGGGAGGGAGTCATGGATCGACGAAGACTCATACTCGGCTGCGCCCTTTGGGCGCTGGTGAGCGCCGTCGCATGGCCGCAAGATAACGTCGAGCTCGACCGCTATGGCGGCCTGAAGTTCACCCAATGGGAGGCCACGGGGTTTTTCCGGACCCATTTCGACGGCCAACGCTGGTGGCTGGTCACCCCCGAGGGGCACCCCTTCCTCTCCATCGGCGTGTGTGGCGTCCGCGAAACGGGCCACATCGCGCGCGGACTCGGCTACGCCCCCTACCACCGGAACGTCATGAAAATCTACGGCAGCGTAGACCGGTGGAAGGAAGCCGCCCGCAAGCGCATGCTCGCCTGGGGCTTCAACACCGCCGCCGGATGGGGCCGGAGCGATATGGGCCTCCCATGGACGAATGTGCTGGGCTTCAGCGGAAGACACTGGCTGAAGGGCCTGCTCCCCGACTTCTTCAGCAAGGACTTCACCAGCCACGCCGAGAAGCTGGCATCGAAGCAATCCCGCCCGGACGACAAGCTCCTCATCGGATATTTCCTCGACAACGAGATGCAATGGAACACCGACTGGCGCCTGGGGCCGTCCCTCTTCGATCACTACACATCGATGCCCGCCGACACCGCGGGGAAGAAGGCGCTTGTGGGCTTCTTCAAGGACCGGTATCCCTCCCCCTCCGCGATGGCCGAGGTCTGGCAGCCGGCCGTAAAGACGTGGGATGAGCTTGCCGGTGCGACCCAACTCACCCCGCACATGGGCCGGGAGGACCGGGCGGCGACCGACCGCGAGGCGTTCACGCGTTTCGCAGCGCGGCGCTATTTCCGCGTGTGCACTGAGGCCCTGCGCAGGGCGGACCCGAACCACTTGATTCTTGGCTGCCGCTTCGTGAACTGGACCGTGCCGGAGGCGGTGGTGCAGGCGTGCGGCGAGTACTGCGATGTGGTGTCGTTGAACTTCTACGAAATCGGCCCGCTCGGGCATGTGGTCTACCTGGCCAAGTCCGCCATGAAAGTCCGGCTCATCTCGTCGGACCACGCCTTCCGCCGCTTCTACAAGCTGACGGGCAAGCCGCTGATGATCACGGAGTTCGGGTTCCGCGCCATGGACAGCGCGCCGCCGAATACCTACCCTCCGCCCCTCATCGCCCAGCCGACGGTGCCCACCCAGACGGATCGGGGGCGGAAGTTCGAGAAGTATGTCAAAGAGTGGGCCGCGACGAACTATATCGTCGGCTACCATTGGTTCTGCTGGGTTGACGAGCCGAAGGAGGGCCGCACCCTCGACGGCGAGAACGGCAACTACGGCCTGGTCGACATCGAGGACAAGCCGTACGAGGAGTTCCTCAAGATCGCCGTGCCCGCGAACCGGGCCTTTATCCGGGCCCGCCTGCCGGGCAGGTAGAGAAGGCGTCAGGCCTTGACGTCGTCCTCGCCGATCACGTGCTTGCGATACGGTCCGATGAGGAACGAATCGATGGTGAGCTGGGTCGCGTGGTAGATGAGGATCGGCAGGGCGATGAACACGAGCGTTTCATCCGGCCGCGCCGCGGCGATCATCTCTGCGATGTAAATCCCCACGGGCAGCGTCTTCTGGCTCCCGCCGAACATCACTGCGCCGACATCCTCCGCCGGCGCGCCCAGCAACCGGGCTATCAGCGCGCACCCGACCAGCGCAAAGAGATGACTCGCGCCCACGGCGAAGATGAGCAACACAAAAGTCATGCCTGTCAGCCCCCCCCCCTCCGCCCGCGCCGCCGTCTGGCTCGCGTTGGACACCGACACGAGAACCACGAGCAGGATGAGCAGACGGCATATCACGCTGATCACGCGCTTCCGCCGATCGGCGAACGCGCCGAGCCAAATTCGCAGGACCTGCCCCAGCGCCACCGGGATCACGATCACCATGAGCAGGCTGGTCATGATCCGCCCGAAGGGGGGCGATACCGCGCTGCCGAGGGTCAGCAGCAGAACGATCGGCGAGAAAAGGAAACTCGTCAGGTTGCTCACGATGGTGATGGCCAGGGCCAGGGCATCGTTCCCCCCCGCGAGGCGCGTCCAGATGGCCGCCGAGGCGAGGGTACAGGGCGTCGCCCCGCAGGCAATGAGTCCGAGGACAAGGTCGCGGTTTCCCGGAAAGAGCGCGCGGCCCAACACAAAGAGCGCAAGGGACGTGAAGAGGTATCCCCCCACCACCGCCGAGGCGAGCCCCCGCACGTTCAGGAAGCTGCGGAAGATCGCCCCCGTCTTCAGCGAGAAGCTCATCAGGAACAACGTCGGCATGATGAACCACTTGATCGACAGGCTCTCCCGCAGGAACACACCCGGACCCGGGCAGAAGTAGCCCACCAGCACCGCACCGAGCAGTACGAAGAGGAACCATTGCTTGCGCACAAAGTCTCGCATACCCTTGCTACCCGACGCTCCTCTTCCGGTAATCCATCGGCGTGCATCGGAAGAATTTCTTGAACATCCGGTGCATGTGACTGTGATCGGTATAGCCCCACGCCTTCGCAATCGCGGCGATCTTCACGTCCGTTGTCGCCAGGTTGTGAGCCACCCGCGCGATGCGCGCCCGCTGGACGAAGTCCCCGAAGGTCACGCCCGTCGTCCGCCGAAAGACGGAGGCGAACTGCGACCGGCTCAGCCCAGCAGCGCGGCACGCATCGGCCACAGTCACCTGCCGCGGCAGGCGCCGGCGGACCATCGCCATGACCTGCTCGATACGATGAAAGTCCGTCGTCGATCCCTCCACCGGCGTCATCTCCGACTTCCGCAACAGGGGAAGAAGGAGTCGCTTGAGACACAGCCGCGCGGCGGCCAAGTAATGGGGCCGGCGCAGGCGGCACTCCTCGTCCAGCTCCAGCGCCAATCGTTTGGCCATCTGGGCCTCTTTGCGCGTCAGCACAATCTCCCGGTTCTCCGGCGCATGGTTGAGAAACAACCGTCCCCACGGCGCATCGACCCCTTCGCCCTCCCACAGAAACTCCAGCAGAAAGGTGGCCACCATGGCGCAGGTGGGGGTCTTCAGCGTCTGGTGTCCGTGCGGTTCCCAGACGCCGCAAATCCATATTTGGCCAGGGGTTACGTGGCGCGACAGGCCCTCGTAGATGCGAATGTATTCCCCACTCAGCACGACGCCCACCTCGCACGCCGAGTGCACGTCGTAGGCCGGCCGCGTATCCTTTGGACGCTCGCTAATTCGCACCGAGATCGGCGAGTCCGGGCCAAGGGGCAGGCGCATCGTCCTCGCCTGCGAGAGGAAACCGGCGGCCTTTTCCTTTTTCATCATCCAACATTCTCCATTCCACAACGCTGGACGATTATACAACCAAAGCAGTGTTCCGTCCAACCGTTTTTGATTGACGCTCTGCACGACCGAGGGTATACAGGTATGGGTTGATGCCAATGGAGTTTCTGGAGGAGTGTTCGATGGCAAAGGGAAAGAAGATTGTGTTCCTCGGGGCCGGAAGCGCCATCTTCACGGCTCGGCTCATGGGCGACCTGATCCAGCACAAGGACCTGCCCCACATCGATGCCGTCATGCACGACATCGACCCAAAGGTGCTCAAGACCATGACCGCCTACGGCCGGATGATGGTCGAGCGGCAGGGCGCCGACATCACCGTCACCGGAGAGCGCAGCCGAGCGAAGGCGTTTGATGGCGCGGACTTCATCATCATCACGCTCACGGTGGGCGGGGGGAAGATGGACCTTGTCGACACGGAAGTTCCCCTGAAGTACGGCATCCACCAGACCGTCGCCGACACGCTCAACCCCGGCGGGCTGATGCGGATCTTCCGCTCCTACGCGACCTACGGGGGATTCGTCAAGGACATCCTCAAGTACTGTCCGCGCGCGCTGGTCATCAACTTCAGCAATCCCATGACCATGGTCTGCCGACTGATGAACCGGCTGAGCGATCACAAGGTCAAGGTCGTCGGCCTGTGCCACGGCACATGGGGGACCACGCAGCGCATCGCGAACAAGCTGAACATCGACGCCAAGAAGATCAAGGTCCTGCCCGCGGGGGTGAATCACTTCATCTGGTTCCTCAAGATGACCTACCAGGGGAAGGACCTCTACCCGCGCATCCGAAAGGAACTCCTCGACGGCGGCAAGGCGAGCGACTGGCCGGTGACGATGGAGCTCTTGCGCATCTTCGGGTACATCGCCTCCCCCGGCGACAGCCATTTGGCCGAGTTCCTCCCCTACTATCTACGATCAGAAGAGACGATGGAGCGATACGGCCTGAAGCAGCGCGACAATCGGGATTCGCGAAAGCGAAAGCGTGAGGCCCTCAAGCGGTGCGAGGACATCGTCCGCGGCAAGGCCGAGCTACCGCCGCCGCACGAGTCGGGCGAGCGCGCCATGCAGATCATCCGCTCGACGATCTGCGACATGGGGCAGGTCCACTACGCGAACATCCCGAACAAGGGATACATCGCCAACCTGCCCGACGAGATCGTCGTCGAGGTGCCCACGAAGTTCGGTCGGCGCGGATACAAAGGGATCAATGTCGGGCCATTACCCGCAGGAATAAAAGCACTTATGACCCCTGTCATCGAGACGCAGGAGCTCGGCGTCGAGGCATCCATGCGCGGCGACCGCAACCTCGCGCTGCAGGCGTTCCTCTGCGATCCCATCGTGAACGACGCGGCCGTCGCGGAGAAGATGCTGGACGAAATGCTGAGGAAATCGAGAGGCCATGTGCCCCAGTTCAGGCAGTGACTTCGCTCGATACATGATCTGTCGGCTCCGTTGCGAGCAGATCGAAACGATCCACCGGAACATGCTGCGGATTGTCTCCGAGGTCGGCATGAAGATCGAAAGCGATCCCATGCTCGAAAAGCTTGCCGAGTTCGGGGGCGCGGTGGACAGGGCCGAATCCATCGTCCGCTTCTCACCCGAATTCGTCGAGGCGTTCATCGCCGACTCGACCCGAGTGGACTGGGATGCCATCGAGCCGCACTTGAACGCATCGGGGGGCATGTACGTCGGCCGCTATCTCGATCCGGAGACGGATCGCTTCGAGCACTGGACGGAGGAGCGGATTGCGAAGTACGTCAAGCTGGCACACTACCTGCCGGAGATCGACGGGGCGCACATGCTCGGTTGTCCGATCCAGGAGCTCCCGGCGGTGGCCCATCCCCTGTGGCAGCGCTACCTGGCATGGAAATACGGGGCGCGCAGCGGGGGATCGATCTGGGACATTCGACTGTGTCCATACATCGAGGAGATGTGCTCGGTAATGGCCGAGGCCACGGGCAAGAAGCCGGTGGACTATTTCGCCGGCTCGGTGTATCTCAACTCCCCCCTCCGTCTCGCGGCCAGCGAGGCCGAGCACTTCCTCTACTTCGGCGACCGGGGTATGTCGGTCGGCATCGGGCACATGATGTCCGCCGGCGGCTCCGCGCCGACGACCCTCGCGGGGGCGATCACGCTCTTCCTCGCCGAGTCCATGTTCATCAATATCATCCGGCGCGCCTATGGCGGCGCGAAGACTCTCGCGACGCCGTGCACCATCTCGGTCCTCGACATGAAGAGCCTGATGTATCCCTACGGCCGGCCGGAGCGGGTGATCGCGAACGTGATGATGGCGCAGGTGGCGCGCTGGTACGGCGCGTCGTACTCCGGACACTGCGGCCACTCCGACGCCAAGAGACCCTCCTGCGAGGCGGGCGCACAGAAAGTCATGACCGCGCTTCCGGTGCTCATGGTCGGCGGCCGCGCGTCGATCGCCTCCGGCCTCCTGTCGGTGGACGAGGTATTCTCGCCCATCCAGATGATCCTCGACAACGAGATCGTCGCGGCCCTCCGCCGGATCATTCGCGGATGCAAAATAACCGACGAAACCATCGCGGTGGACCTGATCAAGGGGGTCGGACCCGGCGGCTTTTTCACCGATACCGACCACACCGCCCGCACCTTCCGCACGGAACAATGGCAGCCGACCCTCTGGGCGCAGGAGATGTACGACGCATGGGCAAACGGTGAGGCCAAGGCGGATGCCGAACGGGCCGTGGATCTCTACTACGACATCATGAGCCGACCCGATCCCCCACGTCCCATCTCGGACGAAACAGAGCAAGCGCTTCGTGGCATCGTCGAAGACGCCGCACGAAAGCTCTCATGATCCGTCCTGCTCACGGGCCTTGAGCCGCCGGCCGCCAGGCATCGGCAAGGAGACGCCCCCCCTGCGACCTGCAGCGTAAGGTCAACGTGAGAACCACCGGGCCCGTTACCGGTCGCGGCAGCGGCAGTCGCCATACGCACGGTTTCTTCGACGACGAAATGGCTTTCGTCTCAGCCCCCTCGACCTGCGCGGTCCACTTGCCCTCTTCCACAAGACCACGGAGCTCGATGGCTCCGAATGACGGGCCGGCCACTGGCTGGAGCAGCGTGACCTCGACGGCCCCCTGGCCCTTCACAATCACCTCGCGCCCACCCCAGCCGAAGAAGTCCTCCCGGCCGAACTCCATCAGGTCGGCCGTCGCATCGACATCACATCGCGAGACGACGGCGTCCTCGATCTCGCGCCACCCCTCCGGCGTGGCCGGTGCGGGATCCATGCCGAGCTGGTCGATGGCGAGGAGGTAGCCCCGGCTGCCCCGGAACTTGGTCAGGCACGTGAACCGAATCCGCCCCCGGCCGCCCGGTGCGGGGTTCAGCGTGATCGGCATGTCGAAGCGATACGCCTGCCGCCACGGCCAGATACCGTAGCAATCCACCGACGCGGGGGCCGTCGCTCTGCCGATGACGCGGTCGAAGAAGGAGTCGCTGCCCTTCTTCAGAGTGAGTTCCGGACTGACATCGTGGAGCGGCGCGAGCCCGATCTTGAAGATGCCGCCGCACGGGAAGGTCAGGCGGTGGATCCAGAGCCGGACGTATCGGCTATCGGGCATCGCCACAAGCAGGTCGCACACATCGCCGGGCCGTCCCGCATTCCAGCCGAGGTAGGCTCCGGCCGAGGCGAAGGCATCCTTCGCGCCGGTGGTCTCGGCTTTGGCCACGCCGCTTGTCGTCTCCGCCGAGGCCGCCAGGTCCTCCGCCTCGACCATCCATCCCCCCGGCTCCGGCCGACCGGGCTGGCCGTGGACGACCGGAGGCAGGACCTCGACATCATCCGGCACGGCGGGGGCGGAATAGGGCCTGGCATCGAACGGTTGGTACCACAGCACGCCGACCTCGGCGCGTGTCGGCCCTCCCTTGCCCTCGGCTACATAGCACAGGCGGTCGCCCTTCGCCACGGGGATCGGATCGATCCAGAAATGCCGCGCCGCCCCGCAGCGCCCCGTGCGTTCGAGGCTGTTGTGGTTCCAGGTAAATGCGCCGAAGACGATATTGCCGGACAGCCCCCCCATGGCGAGGGGCAGCAGGCCGGGGCCGCAGGCAATGGTGCCCTTCTCCCCCCGCAGCTCGACGCGAATCTTTCGCCATTGCGAATCGTGCTTGTGCCCCGTGGTGAACATGGACAGGCCGACGAGCCGCCCCGCGCCGGGGAACTCGAACAGGTCCGCTTCGCCCTCCTCCGGGAGGCCCAGTCGCCGGCTCGTGCCGCACAGGCGGTACGGCTTCGCCCCACCCTTCGGCAGCGGCGCGACGATCAGCTTGCCATACACGGTCACGGGCAGCTTGTCGGATCGGTTTCGGATGGCGATGCGCAGGGACTTCTCGAAGGGAATCGGCAGCTTGAAGTAGCCGCTGACCGCCGGGTCGCGCTCGGCGCCGGAGCGGAAGCGCGGGTGGTGAATCCCCACGGCTTGGTCGCCCGCCCGCGGCATCCAGGCGTGCGGCCACGGGTGGCTCACGCCGAGGAAATCGACCAGCGGCATCCGCACACTCGGCGCGCCGTCGATGGTGATCTCGATCACCTGATACCGAAGCAGCTCCAGCGCGGCGGGCAGGATGCGCAGACGCATGCCGACGATCTCGCCCGGACCGGCGACCTCGGCAAGGGTCGCCTTCTCGCTCGCGCGGCAGTGGCGTTCCACCTTCATCGTCCGGGCGTTGGGATACCCGGGCAGGAAGTCAACCGGTTTGCTGAACGACGGATCGATGCTTTTCAGAGACTTCATGTATGGACTATCGGCCGCTGTCGAGAACACGACCTCCGGCGGAGCAAGCAGCCGCCGGCCGGAGATCCATATCCCCGCGCTCTTCTTCGTGGATGTCACAAGCAGTCGTTCCTTGAACGGGATCGGCAGGGCGCACTCGGCGAACGGCCCGGCGACCTGGACGAAGGGATAGGCGAAGGGAAGCTCACCGCGCTTCGATGCCTTCGGCGCGGGATAGACCTTCTTCCACGCCTTCATCGGATTGGCGGACAGGACCTCCTTCCCGTCAACGTAAATCGTGAGCGTGCCGACCTTTACGCATATCATGTGGTCCACGACACCGGGGCCGGATAGATTCGCGATGACGAATTCGCCGCCCTTGGGCTCCGCCATATCCTTGCCGGATAGCGTGTCGATGATGAACCGTTCCCCGACTGGTGCTCGCGCCAGATGCCGCAGGTCGATAAGGCAGTGCGGGTCGCCGGGGCCGGGCGGGTCGGCAAAGACGACCACAGTCAAAGCGATGAGTGTGAACATTGCCCCCAACAGCATTGTGTAGGACTGTCGCCGCACATCGGCAAAGTAGAAGCGGCATCCTGCCGCTTCCGGAAGAGCCTGGAAGGCTCTTCTACGTTGGCCGCGAAGCATGCCGAGCCCCTTTGAGCAAACGCACCCCCAAACGAAGTTTGGGGGTGGCACACATCGGAGTTTGCTTTGTCGCCATCTCATGTCTTGCCCCTCACTTTTCGATCTCGAAGATCGACTCGGCCTTCGGCTTCCGCGCGCCGGCGGCCAGGTCCTTGCCGTCCACCTCCAGTATCGTGCCGCCGACCATGACAGCCCCCTTCAGCTTCCCCTTCCGGTCGGTGGAGACGAGGGCGAAGGCGGCGTCGCTTCGGAAGCCCTTGGCCTCGACCATGCCCGGCTTCTCCTGGAGAAGCACCCAGTGCGTCTCCTGGAAGTGGTGCATGTTGTCCATCTCCGTCCGCACGTGGACGAGCGTGGTCTTGTCATTGTCCACCACGAACTGCGCCCAGTCGGCATAGGGTGTGACATCGAAGGCCGGGCCGTGGGGCAGGAGGATGGTCGTGAAGGTCTTCACGTCCCCCACCTTCGCAATGCCGGCCCAGCTCTGCCGCAGCATCGTGGGGCTGGTGCGGAAGGGGTTGTCCTCGTATCGGTCCTGCACCGTGATCCGCGTGTCCGCACGCGGGGCGAATCGCACCAGCAGGTCCCATGCGGGATTGCGGTAGGCATGGACCCCCTTGCCGAGCCCGAGGCCGGTGTAATAGATGTACTCGTAGTAGGCGTTAAACCAGTCGTCGCCGCACTGCGGCCCGAGGTCCCGCGTCTGCCAGCACGGCCCGACGCGGATGTTCATGGTCGCGTGGAACGTGGCGCGGTCCTTCACGAGCACAAATCCATTTTTCACAAACACGATATCCCGATCGACCGTCACGGGCATCTGCTGGAACGGCGTGGCGCGGATGCGGACGCGCGTCACGTCGCGGTCCTCGACGAAGATCGGCACTTCCGTTTGTATGGGTCGGGGATCGACGGCGAGGCCCTCGCGGTCCTCGATCCAGAGGATGTTGTTGAAGTTGCCCGACCGCTCGTAGTAGCCCTGCCCCGCGAGGAGGGCGGCGTCGTGCTGGAGCAGGCCGCAAATGTGCCCCGGCAGATGGCCGCAGTGGCCGCCGACGGCGACGAGCTCGACCAGCGCCCAGAGCGCCTGGGGGTTGTTGCCGCTGGTGAGGATGAGCTTGGCGGGTATCTTCTCATCGACCAGCTTCAGGCCGCTCCACCCCGGCCGCGCGGCCTTGTCTTCCTCGGTCGGCTCGACGCACTTGGTTCGGAAGGTGATCCGGCTCTTCGTGCTTGGCGCCACGGGTTTGATCGAGTCGTCGGCGCGGAGCCACGCGCGGCAAAAGTTCAGGCCCACGCGGTCGCGCGGGAGGTGGTATTGGTCGTGCCGGGGCCAGAAGTGGTTGTAGAGCCACTCGGCGATGCGATGCGCCTGCCACCGGAAGCGGCCGTCCTTTGTGAGTGCGCCCATCAGCTCGAAGTTGGCCATGGCCTCCCACGCGCCGGCGCTCCAGCCGCTCGTGTCGCCGAAGTTCGGCACCGCGCCGGAGGGGGAGCTGTACTGCCGCCAGCGGCCCAGGGCCTCCACCCAGCCCTTGTGCCGGGCCAGCTCCGGCAGCGTGTCCATGACCATGCACCAGTAAACGGGATAGCGGAAGCCGACCCAGTGGTAGCCGGAGGAGTTGTCGGTGCACGCGCCGAACCGGTCGTAGCGCGGCTGGTGCCAGGCGATGTATTCCTCGATGCGCGGGGAGACGGGCATCTTCAGTTTCTCGGCGAAGTACTTCGCGATCTTCATCACGCCCAGGCGGTGCCAGCAGCGGTTGTGGTAGCCCCACTCCTGGAACATCCATGACTCATCGTGCTCGGTGGCGATCTTGGCCCAGATCATCGCGAAGTCCTGCTCGATGTTCGGCGGAGCGGCAGGGGTCTTGGGGTCGTGCTGCCAGATCCAGTAGCGCGGCTCGACGAGGAGGAGCAGGCGCTGGATGTCGGGCTTGCGCTTCTGATGCTCGATGGCCACTTGGAGACCGCGGCGCGTGAGGTCGCGGTATTTGTCGTCCCCCGTGAGCTTCCAGAGCGTGTAGCTCTTCAGGGTCATGCCCGCCATGTTCGGCGACTTGCGCTTGATGTAGTTTTCCATGTTGCGGTCAATGTAGTCCTTCACATGGGTGAGGATGTAGCGCCGGAGCGATCCGTCACGAATCCATGCCGAAGGATGCCGCGCCGGTGGTCCTCGAAAGCGGAGTGGGGCACGCGGTCCGGGCGCATGTGATGGACCTCGCCGGACGGGTTGGCGATGATCGGCGCCGGCGGCGGGCCGGGGAGAAGTTCGACGTTCTCCTTCACGAGCACGGACGTCTTGCCGCCGATGCCGACAAGCAGTCGCATCTCGTATTTGCCCGGCTTTCCGGGGGTTGCGTCGATTACGATGACATCGCTCGCCGTCCGGCCCTTGGGGACGTCCACACCAATGGGCACGGACAACGCCTCGCCTTCCTCGCCCACCAGCACGAGCCTTTCGATCTTTACATCGCTGCCGCGCGCATCCACGCGATACTGCACCGACCAGCGTTTCTTCGGCTCGACGTGGTTTCGCGAAAGCGAAAGCAGGCCTGTCGCCTCCGGTCGGCCGAGCAGGCGAAAGACAGCGCGTTCCTTCTCGGCGCCCTTGCGGCCGAAGCGCCAGCCGAGCTGGTTCAGGGCCTCGCCCGTGTCGATGTCGCCCAGCAGGAAGGAGCAGACACCTCGCCGGCCTGCGGGCGGTAGTCGAGTGCGGCCCAGGGGATCGCGGCCTCGACCACGTAGCCCTTCGGCGTCTCGCGGGTGGCGAGGGTCGAGCCCTCGGGCAATTTCCAGTAGGCGTCGGCGCGGTCGAGGATGTTTTTATTGTTGTCAATCAGCTTGCCCCGACCGCCGGCGGGGACCTCGTAGCGGAGGGAGATATTGGGCGAGGGGGTGTAGGGGGAGTTCGATTTCATGGCCTGGCGGAAGCTGTGGATCTGGAACATGACACTGTCACACTTCCACCCCGGCGGGCCGACGTTGCAGGCCGTGCCGGGCTTGATGCCGCGCAGGTCGTCGTCGGTCACGGTCGCGGCGATGTAGAGGTGCTTGTCATCCCACGCGAGACCCACGCGGGCGCTCAGGTCGCTTGGCCCCTTGATGGGGTTGTCGGGATCGGAGATGTGCAGGCTGATGGCGGGGTCCTTGCCGGCCTGCGCGGGGTCGATGGCGTAGCCGGTTTTGTCGAGGGACCATTCATCCAGCTTGCCGTCCACCTTGACTTCGAGCCGGGGGATCAAAAACTCATCAGGCGTCGGTTTGAAATCGGCGCCGAAGGCAATTGTGATAAATGCGAAAATCGAAAGGGCCGTCCGACAGAACATGCGCATGGTCTTCCTCCTGCGGGAGTGGGGGATTGTCTTGTCGGCTCACATTATTCACGGCCACGAGGAGGATGTCAAGCAGGAGGGGAATCCTTTCCCCGATTCTTCTCGGCCGCGGGGCCGGTCGGGGATGGAAATCCTCTCCTATGGTGGTCGGACACCGACCCGAAGCGGCACTACACCTTCGACATGCCGCAGTGGATCCAGGTGGACCTCGGCGAGGGGAAGACCATCGACCACGTGTTTGTTCTCTTTCTCTCGTGGCTGCACGAGTCGCTCAAGACGCGGCTGCGCATCTACAAGTACATCATTGAGGCGTCAATGCGCGGCGAGACGTAGAAGACAGCCACGGGCGAGAGCAAAAACGAGGACGTCGCCCGACCCGAAGGAACCGAACGCTGGTTCGGCCCGGTGCGGGCGCGCTATGTCCGCCTGACCATGCATCGCAACTCGGCCTTCGACGGTGTGTCACCACGCCGCCTCACCACCTACGCACAAATCATTGCGGGGCAAAGTGCGTAATCATTTTTCCATAATATCCTGTCACAACAATAGTTAACAAGGTCTGATTTTATTTTCTTAGCAACTTTCAAAAAAAGGCGGTTGACTATGACATTATTCCATGATATAGTGTAAACGCGAAAGCAAAAAATACTCCATCTCGTTGGAGAGTGCATGAGCATGAACGAAAGTAAAACGCCCTGCTGCCCGGTAACCCCTGAACTTGCCAAGCGGTCGCTGCTCACGGAAGAGCAGGCGCTGGATTTGGAATCGACGTTTAAGATGCTCGCCAACAACACGCGGCTGCGAATGCTGCACGCGCTTGCACGCGGCGGCGAACTCTGTGTGACAGATCTTGCAGAGACCGTGGGCATGAAGCAGCAGGCAGTCTCAAATCAGCTTCAGCGGCTTGCCGACCGAGGCATCGTCGAACCCCGGCGAAGTGGACTTCAGATTTACTATCACATTATTGACCCGTGTGTGATTTCGCTGCTTGATTATGCATGGTGTGTGACGAAATGCTCCTCAATGCGGGCATCGGAGCGGGTAGAAAGGGGAAGGGCCGCGACATGAGAACCGGAATCCTTGCCGTCATTCTCGCTGGAGTGGTTGTCGTTGCGGGAATCACTTACTCGTTCATCCGCAACAGGGACGCTTGTGTTGATGAAGCGCTTCCCACTGCGGCAAGGCCAGGGCCTCTGTCGCAGGTCGTCCACGTCGATGAGTTGGCGAAAGACCCGGGCAGGTTCGCAGGCGACATCGTTCTTCAGGGGGTGGTCGCCGGCGTGAAGAAATCGGAAGGAGTGTTCGGCGTCATCGACTCTCGAGAGTTTGAGTCGTGCGGTTCGCTGACCTGTGCAGAAAATATTCTCCCGGTGAAATTTGCCGGCGAGCTGCCTGAGCCGAAAAGTGTCGTTCAGATCACGGGCCGGGTGGTTCGCGGCGAGAAGGGCTTATTGTTCGAGGCGAAGGGCGTGGAGGTGATGCCATGAGGTGGCTGGTACCGGGGGTGTTCGTGGCGGTTTTGGTCGGGCATTTCTTTTACGTCACGCGCGGCGTTTCGGTATCAAGCAAGAGCGGGCCGTGGGCGACCTACACGTTCGAGCAGCCCAAGGAATCCAGATGGGTTCGCTACGTCGGCCCCGGTCAATACTGGGTTGGATTTTCTTACGGCCTTGCGGGGGCGTTTGTCGTGTTCTGTCTGGGCCGGGCAATCAGGATGCGCCGGGAGTCTCTGGCGGCGTCGGCCGGAGGGCTCGCGCTCGGCGGTCTGTTATGGGCGAGCTTTTGCTTTTTCGCCGGCTGCTGTGGGTCGCCGATGCTTCCGATCTACCTGGGGCTCCTCGGGCCGAAGTTTACGAATATCACGAAGCCGCTGACCTTCGTCGTAACGTTCCTTTCGATCCTGATCGGCTATGCGTTGATGCAGAAACGGGCACACAAGGAGACCGCGAAAGGTGTCAACCGTTTACATGAAAATATTGGAGCAAACCCCGGCGAAGTACGACCGGGGGATGCGAATTCTGACACTCGGTCGGATTGACCGCATCAAGCGCGAAATCGCGTCGGCCTGGATCGAGCCGGGGCACGCCGTGCTCGAGATCGGCTGCGGGACCGGGTCGCTTGCGGCCTTGATGGTCGAGCGCGGCGCGCGCGTGGTCGGAATCGATGTCTCGGAACCCATGCTGGCCATGGCTCGCGAATCCGCACCGGAGGCAGAGTTCGTCCACATGACGGCGGCGGAAATGGAGCGCCTCGGGACGAAGCGTTTCGATCGCATCGTGGCGACGCTGGCGTTGAGCGAACTGTCGCAGGCGGAGCTCGGCTACGTGCTCCATGCGTCGAGCGACCTTCTCAAACCGCGCGGCAGGTTGGTGGTGGCTGACGAAATGCGGCCGGCGGTGTGGTGGCAGCGGATCGTTTTCTCTCTCGTGCGGTGGCCGCTGGCCGCGCTCACGTTCTTGCTCACGCAGAACACCACGCACGCCCTCAAGGCGTTCGAGCAACAGCTTGAGGATGCGGACTATCGGGTTCTGTTTTGCAAGCGGTATCTCCTGGGCACACTCGCCCTCATTGTCGCGGAGAAGGCATGATGTGGAACCTTCTAAAGGATGCGTGGTTTCTATTCGGTCGCCTGTTTCCCTTCCCGACCCAGCCGGGGCTCCGCCGGGTGGGCAGTCCGGATCGTTCCTCTCCGGTCCTGGTCACCTGCAACTTTGAATTGACGGTGCGCAAGGTCGTCCGAACGCTGGAACGCGACGGCATGGACGCGTGGCTGCTTGTGGCCCCCACGAAAGGCATCAACGTCTGGTGTTCGTCCGGCGGCGGCCACTTCACGGATGATACCGTCGTTTCCATCATCAAAACGAGCGGGATCGAAAAGCTCGTGGACCATCGCCGACTTATTCTGCCGCAGCTCTGCGCAACCGGCGTGAATATCTGGTCGGTACGCGAGCGGACCGGCTGGAAGCCGCGATTCGGGCCGGCGGATATCGAGGACATGGCGGCGTATCTCCAAAGCGGGAAGCCGAGGACAGACCGGGAACAGCGCCGGGTAAAATTCGGACTCAAGAACCGGTTTGTCATGGGGACGAATCATGGCTTCAGCGCGGCGCTGTTCCTCATACTTCCCTTTCTCATCGCCTCGATATGGGTGGGCGGCCTCTGGTGGAAGACCCTTCCCTTGCTATTCGCTCTCTCCGTACTTTGCAGCATACTGGCGTTTTGGCTGCCGGGCAAACCCGGCGTGCAGAAAGGACTTTCGCTTGGGGTTCTCGCTTCGGCGGCCTTCGTGGTCGTTTCTCAAGCTGTGTGGGGGCTCGCTCCCTCGGCCGTGCTCGGCTGGACAGGATGGATCGTTTTCCTTTCGGTCCTGGTCGGCTACGACATGCCCGGCTGGTCGCCGATCTGGCGACAAGATATGAAAGAGCTTGTGCTCGGCGTGAAGAATACGCATGTCGAAATCATCCCCGATCGGTGTACCGGGTGTCATCTCTGCGACATCGTCTGTCCGATGAATGTTTTCGGTCGCGACGCAGAAACGGGAAAATACAAGGTGCTGAACCTCGACGCGTGCGAGGCGTGCGGGGCCTGTATCGAAAATTGCCCGGCAGACGCAATTGCGAACAACTTTCGCGGGGGAACTTGCTCGTGCCCGGCATGTGGCGCCATCAACGTGGTCGCAAAGTTGAGGGGCAAGGCGTAAGAGACTCGCACCGAGGTATCGCCCCGGGACGTATGAACACCCCCCATCGCGAAAGCGCTTGACAAGCTTGCATCGCCGCAGTACAACCCTGTTCAGTGAGGCGCGAATCCAGTTCTTTTCACAGGAGTGAATTATGTACGGAGTGACCGACGAAGAGGTCCGCAACCTCGTATCGGCCATCGACTATTCCGAGGCCCTGACCATCACAGCCTCGCAAGACGACGTCCGCGAGGCGTGCGCAGTGGCCAGGCGATACGGCTTCCGCGCCGTCGTCGCCTTCCCCCAGCACATCGGCATCATCGTGGACGCGCTGAAGGACACGGGCGTGCGCGCGCAGATACCCGTCGGCTTCCCCTGCGGCGGCCACACAACAGCCACGAAATGCGCCGAGGCGGAGGAGGGACTCAAGCGCGGCGCGACGGACCTCGACATGGTCATGAACATCTCCGCCTTCACGCAGGGCGAGTACGAGCGCGTGTCGCAGGACATCGGCGAGGTGCTGAAGGTGGCCAAGCCCTTTGGCGTGCCCTTCAAGGTGATCATCGAGATCGGCGCGCTCACCGACGAGGAGAAGGCGACGGCGGCCAAACTCGTCGCCGACGCGGGGGCGGACTTCGTCAAGACCTGCACGGGCTTCGGTCCCGGCCGCGCCACGCTTCACGACATCCTGCTCATCAAGGAAGCCATCGGCGACCGCATCGGCATCAAGGCCTCGGGCGGAGTGGCCTCCATCGAGGACGGCGTCGCCTTCATGCGCGCCGGGGCGACGGTCGTCGCCATGCGCAAATTCCTGGTCGAGCAACTGGAGGCGATGGGGTTCAGCAAGTAATCGGGTATCGCCCGAACTCCCGCGCTGTCTCGTAGGCCGCCACGATGTTCTCCGGCGGGGTGTTGTACTGGATGTTGTGGACGGGGTTGAAGACCATCCCCCCGCCGGGAGCAAAGAGCCGGATGCGCTCCTTGACCTCCTCGCGCACCTCCTCCGGTGTGCCGAAGGTGAGCGTCGTTTGCGTGTCCACGCCCCCGCCCCAGAAGGTGAGCCGGTCGCCGAACTGCTCGGCAAGCCACTCCGGGTCCATGTTCGCGGCGGTGGTCTGCACCGGGTTCAGCGCGTCGAGCCCGGCACCGACGAGGTCGCCGATCAGGTTGGCCACGCTGCCGCAGGAGTGCTCGAAGATCTTCCACGTCGTGTGCTCGTGAATCCACTCGAACTGTTTCTTGAACGCCGGGAGGTAGGTCTCCCGGAAGGTCTCGACGGAGAAGAACTCGCCGCGCTGCGTGCCGAAGTCCAGCCCGCTGATGACGAAGACATCGATGTTCTCGCCCACGGCCTGCCATAGTAATTCGAGATTGCGAATCGATGTCTCGGCGCAGAGCATGAACAGGTCGGCTACGTACTCCTTGTCGGTGGCGAGCAGGCAGAGGAACTCCGTCAGCCGGCCGACGTAGTGCACCCCCGCGCCGCCCGACCACATCACGAGGGCCTTGTCCGTGTTCTCGCGAAGCAGCCGCGCGCGGTCGGCGAAGTACTGCAGAAGCGGTTCGCCCATGATCCAGTACTTCCACGCGGCCTCCTCCATCTCCTTCATCGGCGGCGGCTGGAAGTTGGGGTCCCATTCGTTGTAGCCGATGCTGTCAAAGTAAAACCCATTCTTCGGCATGCGTCCGATGGGCGGCTTGTCGGCGCGGTTCAGCGGGCGGAGGAGCCAGTCGCCCTCCGGTGACACGTCCACATTGAAATCCCCCGGCACCATCACGGGCGTGCCGTCGAAAAGCTCCCACGGCTTCCAGTTTTCGTTCTTGATGCCGAAGGCAACGGTGGGCCGCTCGACGGAGAGCACGTCGAGGTTGAAGCGTTCGACGAGGTCCATCTCCACCTCGCCGAGCATCTGCAGGAGGTCGAAGCCCTTCACTGCCCGGTCCTCCAGGCCGAGATGCTTCCGCAGCCGATGCAGCGCCCCGGCGGCGATGCCCGTGACAAATGTGCCGCCGAGGTCCAGCGGCA
>JAADGH010000181.1 GCA_013152475.1 Planctomycetota bacterium | reverse complement strand
GGGGCGGTACCACGTCCTCCCAAGTGTTCGCCAGAACATACGTCTTCCCTTGCTGAAAGGCGTCCTGCCCCTTCAGGCCGGGGTGCACACCAAGTTTCTCCAGATCCAACTCGATACTGATGGTCTGCTCGCGGTCCGTGTCGTTAAGGATGGCCAGCAGCAGTCTGCCGTTGTTGGAGTATGCAGAAGCGAGGATCCGGTCGGATTCAGGGCTGATGAGCTTCACCCCGGAATCCTTCTCCCAGTAGGGATAAAATCGGACGTCCTCGTCCCAGCCGAGTTGGTCCTGGGCCTTCCACACGGCCTCGCGGACCTTCCGGGTTTGCTCGTGGCTGTCCCACATGTCGACGTCGTGAACCACACAATAGCCGTAGTAGTGCCGAGTGGCGCGTTGGGCCTCGGGATCCTCGGCGAACCGGATGAGCTTCTCCGGCGATCGGGCGGCGGCGCGGACGAGCATGTTGAGAAATGCCGTCTTGACGCCCCATATCTGCGGGAGGAAGGTGGCGCGGAACATCTCCGGCGTCAGAACGGTATAATAGTTCCCGGTGCTGGCGACCATGTTTTCGACGCCTTCGCCGCCGATGATAATGTCGGTAAAATTCTGCATCGGCATAACGCGATACCATCCCTCGTGAGACATGATCTTGGCGTTCGGCCCGGTCCGTTTGATCATCCGATAGGTGTTCAGATGGAGTTCGCGGTACTCGTCGATCGGCATGCGACCATGGGGCTTCCCGTTGGCATCGCGCCAGTTCGCACAGCCATGCCTGGTATTTTCGCAGAGGACGGAACCCACGCCCGTGTCGAAATAGTAGTTGACCGCTTTCGGCGTGAGCGGGGTTTTCGCCTTGGTGAAAAAGTTATGCCGCTTGTGGAGCAGGTAGCTGCGGAACGTGTCGCTTTTGATGCACGCTACTGTGTAGCAGGTCCGGGGGCGGCCCGTGAGGGGGCCGGTCCAATCCCCATATCCGTGGCCTGGGCGCAAGTCGCGCCACTCCTCCTCCCAGAAGGCCCACTCGGGGGAGAAGGGGGAGGTCAGGCCGTCGCCGTTGTAGAGGAATATCTCCTTCACATTTGCCGAGCGCCGTTTGATCAGCTCCCGGTCGGCGGTCTCGTAATCGGGCACGGCGAAGTATTTCCACGGTTGGCACCACCCCTCCCAGTCCTTGCCAAGTCGTCCGCGCAGGATTTTTCGGTCGAGCGGACGCGTCGGCGTCAAGGCGAAACCAAACCGAATGGTCCTGGGCGCGTCGAGCTTCAGTGGAAAATCCACCAGGTTGAGACGGACAACGGCGACGTCTCCCTCGCGGATGATTTCGACATTCCTGTCGTTCCGTCGGCAGTGCCATTGCTCCAGGTCCGGCGCCAGCCAGTTGAAGCCGATTCGCTCGTTGCCGACCCAGAAGAACGGATTGTCAAGCAGAGATTGCGACCAGGTATCGCCGACGGCGCCGCTCTTGCCCCCGATCAGTGTCGAGAGCTTGTTGTCGCGGACCAGTTTCACCAGACGGCCCCGGAGCGGAATGTCGAGGGAAAGCCGCTGGATCTGTCTTGGTTCGCCGGCCGGGTCCAAGGTCATGGCGATCTCACAATAGCCGTCGAAATGGGTCTTGATCCTGCTGTTGACCCTGAACGACCCAAAATCCGCGTTCTTGTCAATGACGGCCAGCATGTCATCCTGCGAAATGAGCACGGCATTGGCCTTATTCTTTGGTTCCAGAACCCTCCCGTCCAGGCGCAGGACGGCCGGGGAGGCCAGCATTTCAGCGCCTTGGCTCTGCAGCGACGAAAACAGGAACCCCTCGCTGAAACCGTATTCGCGGCCCCACGTCGCAATCGTGTCACCTCTGGTTGCGAGCGGCGTCCACGGCGCGGGGACCGTACCCGCCTCCTCGTCCACGTATTTCCTCAAGATAGGCGTGTTGACCGCCGGTATTTGGTAGTCTTGATCCCACGTCTCGGTGACCGTTCCGTCCGGCGCGACGTGGTCGATCTTGACAGTATAGGAATCGGGCGTCAGCTTGGTGAAATCCAGGGGAAATATCGCATTGAAATAGGTGACGCCGGTGGGGATATCCTGAGAAACGCTCCACGCCTGCGACCCGTCCGGTCTCAGGAAGCGGGCGCGAATCTTCCCGTCGGCGCGATGCAATGCCGAGACGAAGAGGCGTTCTTTGTTCCGGGTGTAGAGAAACAGCGTCTTCATCGGCGACCGTTCTTCGTAGATGAACTTCGCCCGGTAGAGTACCGTCGTCTCGCCGCCGCGCTTCTCCTCGATCCTCAGATCATCCAGGGCGAAATCTTTGAGCGGCCAAGTCTTTCGCGGCGGCTTGGGCGCACGGAATGGCCTGGATTTCCCGCTGGAGAACAGGGTGTGGGTACGTGTGCGCAAGCCGTATGCCCGCGTGGTGTCGCTCGTCGCTATGAGTCGGATTTCGGTATCGGTGTGACGAGGTTGGGCCGAGATATCCAACGCGCTGCAGTGGTTGGCCATATCGTACAGTCCGGCGATCCGGACAGCGGGCGCGTCCGCACGGAACACGAGCGTCATGAAGTTGCTGCAATCGGATAACGTCCCAGCTGCGGGAGCGACGGAGGTCGCCGCCGGGGGGGAGGTGAACACACGCCCGATATTGATCCGCCAATGCTGGTTGGCCGGCGCAGACTCCGCGCCCAGCAACTTGAGGGGTATGGCCGCTTCCAGCGTCCAGGCTCCACCGGCGATGACGTTCCTGACGGCAACCTCAGAACGGACCGGTCTTGCGCCATCGGTCTTTGCCTCGCGGACGATGCCATCGGGCGTGAAAAGAAAATGACGAACCGTTTCGCCGGCGCCCTGGGGGCGGACGAACAGTTCGGCTCGTCCGCCGTCAGCATTCACTGTTTTCGTCGCGGCGGCGGAGTCGACCGGGGACTGGAGCGCGAAATAGAGGTTGCGCCGGTCGTAGCTGAGATGATAGCGGCTTTGACGCAGAGAGACCATGCCGGTCTCCACGTTGGAGAAGCCGGCGCCGGTGAAGCTGTATTCGAAGTCCCGGATCTGTCCGTCGATCTTCGGGGTCCTTTCGCCAATGGTAATCCGCCCGGCGTCCCGTTCAGTCTTGTCGGCATATTGGCGATAGAGCTTGATGATCTCTCGCTGCGTCAACGGGCGGTTGTGGATGCGGAACTCGTCGATCAGGCTCTCGCCGACGAAGGCCTTCTCCCAGGCGTTGCCGGGACCGACGCTGAGCGGCTGGACCGGAGCGGCATCGACGATGGGGTGTTTTACCTGGCGGGCGCAGACCATTTTTCCGTTAATGAACATCTTTAATTCCGCCGGGCTCCAGGTGACGGCTACGTGTTGCCATTGTCCGGGCCGCCATTCGGTCATCTCGTATTTGGCCTGCGTCCAGGGGCCCTGCGGGCCGCGGATGAACAGGAACCGCTCGTCGCTGAAAAACTTGTAGATCTGGAAGTAGTTCTTCCCGGCGAAGGTGTGGAAAAGGACATTGAACCCCTTGGTGGACGCACTCCAGTCGATCGGTTTCACCCAGAAAGAAATGGTGCCCTTTTCGATGTCGAAGTTTTTATCCGGCGCGTAATAGCAATTGCGTCCCTTCTCCTTGCGGACGGGAATGCCGTTGACGATCCCTTGGTTGGCTGCGGGCTTGCCGCCGATGAGGATGGCTTGGCCATTGACCCCCGGTTGGAACTCGGGGGGGATAGCGCAGGTGGCCGTCTTGTCCCCGCGGGCGTAGGTGGCCTCGGCCTTGCCGTCATAGTTGCAGTAGAACAGCAGATCGGCATCATCGGCGCCGAAGGCGCTGGAGATTGCGATGGTTGCAAACAAAAACGGCCCGATCAAGCATTTCATCATCATTCGTCTCCGTGACGCACTGCCATGACGTAGGGTCCCGTTCTCGATGGCGGGTCATTCCCACTGCTTCAGCCACTCCTCTCTCAGCCGCTTTCTTCTTTCCCGTTCTTCCGGGTCGCGGATGATGCCGCCCATCTCGGCGAATTTGCGCGGGTGGTGAAAGCCGCTCTGGCCGGTGGGGGAGAAGGCCCAGTACTCCTCCCGGCCATCACGTATGCGCTGGCGGCAGACGTTGAAGTACCACGGATAGGCATTGCTCGGCATCCGGCCGGCCAGTCCGTTGTTTGGATCGATGTTGTCCTGGTTTTCGTCGGCGACGGGAATGCGTATCTCGA
>JAADGH010000153.1 GCA_013152475.1 Planctomycetota bacterium | reverse complement strand
ACGTTCAAGATGAAGCGCAAGGCCGGGTACTACGTGATCAAGGTCATCATCCCGCTCGTCCTGATCGTGGCCATGTCGTGGGCGGTGTTCTGGATCGATCCGAAGGAAACCGGCGCCAACATCAGTGTGGCTGTCACGGCCATGCTCACGCTGATTGCCTATCGGTTCGCCATCGGCACGTTCCTGCCCAACGTTTCGTACCTCACTCGGCTGGACTACTTCATCCTCGGCTCCACGATCCTTGTGTTCTGCACGCTGGCACATGTGGTGGTGACGAACACGTATGTCACCAGCGGCAACCTGGACCATGCGAGAAAGCGCGACAGATGGGCCCGCTGGATCTACCCGTCCGTGTTCGTCCTCATGACCCTCGAGTCCCTCGTCTTCCGCATCGGGCTGTGAGGAACAGCCCTCACTCCTGCTTCGGCGGCGCATACGCCGGAACACTCTTCGCCCGGTGCAGCGTCGGCTCGCCCCAGACGGTCAGGTTGTGCGTCGGGGTGGAGCCGGGGGCGGGGATAGTCTTGAGCGTGAGCTTCACCACCGGTGTACTCGGCAGCTCGACACGCAACGTCTGCGGGGGCGCGCCGGAGGGGATGGGCTCCGTCTCGGCGGCGACCTTGCCGTTCACCAGGACCTGGAACGCGACCTTGCCCTTCTCCTCCGCCGTGGGGTGGAGACCGACGCGGCAGGTGAAGTGGGAGAAGACGCCGCCGGGAGCGATGGTGTAGTCGAGGGCAAACGGCGCACCCATGCCAAGACCGAAGGCCACCTTGTCATCTCCCGGAAACGCCAGCGGGTGCAGCGTCCGCTTCGCATCCATGGCCTGGTCGATGAGGAAGGGGGTGACGTAGTACGGATGAGGGATCAGCGGGCCGCCGGTGAAGTCGGAGAGCCATTCGGTGAGGGGCTGTTTGGCCTGCACCTCGGCTTCCTTGGCATCGACGCGATCCGTCGCAAGGCAAAGGGCGGTGTAGATGACATCGGCCACGTGTTTGGCGTTGTAGAGCGCCGCCTTCGATCGGGCCTCATCGGCTTTCGTGCCGTCGCCGTACAGGGTGTCCTGCACGACGGGGACGATGTATTGCGAGTTGTGGTAGCGGAGCATGCGCTGGGCCTGGACAATCCTTGCCGCGGCCCCGGGGATCGACGCACCGAGGAGCCGGGGCGTGTACTCCTCCGCAGGGATCGTGAACTTGCCGAACTTCGAGATGCCGCCGTAGCCGAAGAGGGCGTTCAGGTTCTGCTTCTCCTTCGGCGGGGGGATAAGCTGGCGGAGGACCGTCTCGGTGATGGGGCTGCTGTGGGCGGTGGGGGAGCCGGGGTCCTCGTTCCAGTGGCAGAGGACTCCGAGGAACTTCATGGCGTCGTCCATTTCGTCATTGCGAATGCACTCGCGAATCTGATAGAGATACCACTGCATGGCCGGCGCAGCCTTGGCGATGGGCTGGACGTCGTGCAGCGACAGGCGCGGGCCGGGCGGAATGCAGTACCTGTCCAGGTCGGGCCGTTTGCCGCCGGCGTGCTGGTCCTGGAGGTGGGTGTACTTCGTGCAGAGGTCCGTGAAGTGCGCCTTGCCGATAGTTTTCTTCTGCCACTCGGGCAGGTGCTCGACGGCCCATTGCCGGATCAGCACGTGGCCCCGGCCCCAGGCCTGCAAGTCGTTCTCTGTGATGACGATGAACATGAGCGCCGCTCCCAATAGTCTTCGGATCATGTCTCTGCTCCGGTTGTTCGACACATTGCTCCGCCTGCGCGGGATCATACCCGATGGCAACCGTAATCACAACAGGAGAATCCGTGTTGCGCGTGGGAAGCCGTTCCGGTAGAATCCGAGCGAGGTTTGCGGCCCAAGAGTTTCTCTACAAGGAGTTACCCGATGAGGGACTTTCGATCCACATTCGCATGCCTTCTTTTGTTCATCTCTGTTGTCCTGATGTGTGCATCGTGCAAGCCGGAGCTGACGCTCCAGGGCAAACCACTCCCCGACCACGCCGTTGACCTGAGCGTGAAGCGGGCGCAGCACTTTTTCAAAAAGCTGAATGAAAAGGGACCGTGGGACAGGCTGAGCGTTCGGTCCATCTTCAGCAACGCCCTCATGCTGGCGGAACTCGAAGAAATGGGGACAGACCGGACAGAAGGTCAGTCCCCATTTCTTCTCCTCGATCGGGCCTTCGAGATCGCCGAAAAGATGCAGGACCTCGATCCGGAGAGCCGGACGTTCGGGAACTTCCAGTGGTATTGGTTCACCCCGAAAGTCGGCGATCGCAACGCTGTCGAGTTCTGTATGGAAGCCGCCGGACTGCTCTACCGTTACCACCGCAACAAACTCTCCCCCGCCGCGCGCGAGCGGCTCGAACGCATGATGCGCCACGCCGTCAAAGGCATCCTCAGCCACGGCGTCCGCGAGAGCTACACGAACATCTTCCTCATGAAAACGTGGAACCTGATCTGCCTCGGCGAGGTGCTCGGCCTGCCGGAGGTCGCGCAGGAGGGCTACGACCACCTCGACCGTTTCGTTGTTCACACGGCGGAGAATGGGTACTGCGAATATATCAGCCCGACCTACTACGGCGTGGACATCGGCTGCCTCGGGTTCATCGCCACCTACGCCAAACGCGAGCGAGGACGCAAGCAGGCCAAGGCGCTGCTGGACCTGCTCTGGACCGACATCGCGGCGAACTGGTACGAACCGGCCCGCCGCATGGGCGGGGCGCACAGCCGGGATTACAACTACCTCTACGGCCGGGGCTATTGCGACCACCACCTCATGGTTGCTGGCTGGCTGTCCCTACCGGAGAAATTCCGCCTCGACGGCATGCTCTATCCGCTGCTCAGCACGTATAGACCCGACCCGAAGCTGCGGGAGATGGCCGTGACGCGCTTTCCACGCCTTGTGCAGCAGACGTGGCGGGATGCTTGGTATCAGACCGCGACGAACTACATGACCGAACGCTTCTGCCTGGCCACGGCCGGGGCGAACTATGGCCCGATGGACAAGCCGCTGGTCGTCCTCTTCGCCGATCCCGACCTCGTCGGTGGATACTACCTGATGGATGCACGAAGGGACCCCTACGGGGCGGCGAGGATCGCCCAGGGCAAGAGCGGACACGAGAAGGCGCTGCACATGATGCCTTTCCTGACCACCATCCAGAACAAGGACGAGGTCCTGCTCCTGGCCGCGCCGACCACGGATCGTTACATGCCGGAGTCGGACTACGTCGCATCGCATCTCGTTCTGCCCGCAGAAGTGGAGCGGTGTTTCGTGGGCGAGAAGAAGATTGACACGACGAAGGCGTTCTCGGTTTCCGTCAAGCCGGGCGAGCCAGTGTTCCTGCTCCATCGCGGGGCGATCCTGGGTGTGAAGATCATCGCGGCCACGGATATGAACGGGAAGCCTGCGGAAATCAAGCTGGTGGGCGACCACCCCAAGAAGAAGGCCATGCGTCTGACGGCGATTCACTACTCCGGCCCCACGAAGAAGACAGGGCCGGGGAAGGCGATGGTGGCGCTGTGGGTGCGGATGGGTGAGGCGAAGAATGCGGATGCCTTCCGCAAGATTTTCACTTCTGCGAAACCATCCGTCGTCCGAAACGGCGACATCCTGCACATCCGGGCGAAGGGGCGGAGGTCCGAGCTGGGTATCGAGGCCGATCTGGCGAAGCAGCAGAGGATCGACACGACCATCAACGGTCGCAGGCCGATGAAGCGTCTTCTGGCCATCGACGGCGAGGACATGGGGCGGAAAATCATCGACACGATCCCACCGGTGAAGGAATACCGCAAGGCGTTCGATTCGGCGCAGATCACGATTGCACCGGACCGACCGTGCGAGATCGAGGCCGAGGCGGCGCTGCGCATCCTCAAGCCGATGGTGGTTGAGAAGGACTCAAAGGCATCGGGCGGAAAGTTCCTCTGGATGCCCGGCGAGCCGGGAGGTAAAGGAGGAAGCAGTATCGCCCGGGCGGTGTGGCCGCTGCGTGTGGAGAAGGCGGGAACGTACTTTCTCTGGGCGCGGGTCCTCACGCCGACGCCGAGCGATGATTCCTTTTACGTGCAGATCCATTCCGAGGACGGCGTCGTCGTCCGGCGCGCCGACTGGCATACCGGCGTGCACAAGGACTGGACGTGGGTCCGCGTTACACCGAAGGACCTGCCGGAGGACTGGCTGAAGCTGCCCGCCGGCGCCGTCCGCCTGGAGTTCCGCGTTCGGGAGGATGGGGCGAAGCTGGACAGACTATTCATCACTGCGTCGAAGGATGCGGAGTCCACCGAGCTTCTCAAAAAAAAGTAAGCCGATCTTCCCTTGAAAACATGCTTATCCCTGTGCTATCCTCTTCTTGTGTTGCGTATCCGTCTTGGTCTCAAAGCCGTTTGGCAACCGTTTTGTCCCCCCACAGGATACGCCCCTCTTTTCTGTCTACGAGGGGGACAGGACCTGGGCAGGCATGCGATAGGCGTGAGGGGTGGGAGCCGATGATAAAGAAAGGAGGAGCGCTATGAAGGATGAGAGATCCTCAACCCAGGAGGAATTGTCGGACCTGCTGGTGGAAGAGCGCCATTTCGAACCGCCGGAGGAATTCAAGGCGCTGGCTTACCTGCGGACGGGTGAGATTCGAGAGAAATCCTGGGAAGACCCGGAAGACTTCTGGGGAAACGCCGCCAAGGGTCTCCACTGGTTCAAGCCGTGGGACCGCGTGCTGGAGTGGGAGCCGCCCAACGCAAAATGGTTCGTGGGCGGGAAGATCAACGCCTGCTACAACTGCTGCGATCGCCACATCAAGGCCGGCCAGCGCAACAAGGCCGCCCTCATTTGGGAAGGCGAGCCCGGCGACAGCCGTGTGATGACCTACTGGGACCTCTACCGCGAGGTAAACCAGTTCGCCAATGCACTGAAATCGCTCGGCGTCAAGAAGGGGGATCGCGTGGCGATCTATCTCCCGATGATTCCCGAGGCGGTGGTCTCCATGCTGGCCTGCGCCCGAATCGGCGCCATTCACTCCGTGGTGTTCGGCGGGTTCAGCGCCGAGTCCCTTCGCGACCGCATCAACGACGCCGGGGCCAAGGTGCTCATCACCGCCGACGGCGGGTATCGCCGGGGTCAGATCATCCCCCTGAAGCACGACGCCGACTACGCCGTCAAGGAAACGCCGTCCATCGAGCATGTGGTCATCGTGAGACGGGGGGACTTCCCGCTCCGCGTGAAGGCGGGGCGCGACCATTGGTACCACCGCCTTATCCAGGAGGCCGCGAGCTACTGCGAACCGGAGCAGTGCGACAGCGAGGACATCTTGTACATCCTCTACACATCAGGGACCACCGGCAAGCCGAAAGGGATCGTCCACACGACGGGGGGGTACCTTGTCGGGACCTATACCACCACCAAACACATCTTCGACCTGCATCACGACGATGTCTTCTGGTGCACGGCGGACGTCGGCTGGGTGACGGGTCATTCCTACCTGGTATACGGCCCCCTGGCGGCGGGGGCGACCTGCGTCATGTATGAAGGCGCGCCGGACTGGCCGGACCGGGACCGCTTCTGGGCGATCATCGAGAAGTACGGTGTGAGCATCTTCTACACCGCGCCGACGGCCATCCGGGCCTTCATGAAATGGGGGGACAAATGGCCCGACCAGCATGATCTGTCCACGCTTCGCCTCCTGGGTTCCGTGGGCGAGCCGATCAACCCGGAGGCGTGGATGTGGTACCATGAGCACATCGGCCGCGCCTCCTGTCCGATCGTGGACACCTGGTGGCAGACGGAAACCGGCATGATCATGATCAGTACGCTGCCCGGAGTGGACCGGATGAAGCCCGGCAGCGCGGGGCCGCCGGTTTCCGGGGTTCGCGTGGCCCTCTACAACTCGCAGGGGCAGGAGGTGAAGACCGGCGGGGGCCTGCTGGCGATCACCTACCCGTGGCCGGCCATGCTGCGAGGCATCTGGGGCGACCCGGAGCGCTACCAGGAGCAGTACTGGTCGAAATGGGAAAACATCTACTTCGCGGCCGACGGGGCCAAGCGCTCCGAGGACGGGTATTTCACGCTCTTGGGGCGCGTGGATGACGTGCTGAACATCGCAGGGCACCGCATCGGCACGATGGAGGTGGAAAGCGCTCTCGTCGATCACCCGGCAGTGGCCGAGTCCGCAGCGGTGGGGATCAAACACGAGATCAAGGGCCAGGCGATTGTGGCCTTCGTGACGCTGAAGGAGGGCCACAAGTTCTCCACCGAGGTGGAGGCGGACCTCAAAGAGCACGTGGTCCAGAAGATCGGTCCCATCGCGCGGCCGGAGCGGATCGTCTTCAGCGCCGATCTGCCAAAGACGCGAAGCGGCAAGATCATGCGCCGCCTGTTGCGCGACATCGGCGAAGGAAAGATCCTGGGCGACACGACAACACTTGCCGACGCGACCATTGTGGAACGTCTGAAACAGCAGTATGAAGAGCAGGAGGATGCCTGAGATGGAGACGCACACGGGCGACGAGACCATTCTCATCGTCGACGACGACGACGACGTAGCCAGCGCAGTGGCCAGTGTCCTGGAGCAGGCCGGATACCGAACCTGTCGCGCGGTGAACGGCGAGGAGGGCGTGCGCATGGCCGACAAAGAGGCCCCCGATCTCATCCTGCTGGATTTTATGATGCCCGTGAAGACGGGGTTCGAGGTGTGCCGCGACCTGCAGGAAAGCGAGGGCCTTCGCTGCATCCCCATCATCGCCCTCACGGGGTTCGGGCAGAACATCGGCGAGATTTACGGCCTGTCACACGACGACGCGCCGAGCAGTATTCGCGACTACCTGGAAAAGCCCGTCGAGCCGAACGTGCTGCTGGAACGAGTGGGCCAGGCGCTCAGCCGCAACGGGTGACCCGCAGTGAATCTCGTTGATTGATCGCTCGTCTGCACGGCGGCGTGCAGAGCTCAGGCGACGCGGAGGGGGGGATATCTGCCGGCCGATCCAATAGCCGCTGCGAGGCGGAAACGGCGTTTAATTTGATGGATCACCCGCCGCATCCGTCCGTCTCACTCCGATGGCCATCATGGTGATGTCGTCATGTTGCTGCGCGCCTTCTGTGAACTCGTCCACCTCGGCCTGGATCCCTTCGATCATCTTGCGCGGGGCTTGGCCTGCGTGTTCCTTTAGAAACGCCACGAGGCGCTCGCGCCCATAGAATTGGCCGGCTTCGTTCATGGCCTCGGGGATGCCGTCGGTCCAGATGAGAATGACGTCGCCCGGGCTAAAGGGGACCGTCTCTTCCCGCCACTCCGGTCCCTCGAAGAGATTCATGCCGAGACAGGGACTGGTCGTGCCGAGCACCTCGGTCCGGCCGTGGGCGCCCAGCAGAAGCCCCCGCTCGTGGCCCGCGTTGACATAGGTTACGTGCTGATTTGTCTCATCGATCTCCATGAGGAACAGGGTCACGAAGTCTTCCGGCAGAAGCAGTTTTCCCAAGGAGGAATCGATATCCTTTGCCATTGAGGACAGCGAGGCGTCTCCTTTGGCGTGGGTGCGGAGGAGCAACTTCAGCATGGCACTGATCATCGCGGCGGGCACGCCGTGGCCCGAGACATCGGCCATAGCGATCAGCCAGCGGCGGTCCGGCAGACGGAGCACATCGTAGAAGTCCCCGCCCACCTCCTCGGCCGGCCGGAAGATCAGGTGAATATCCAGATCCCTCCGCAGGGAGTCAAGTTGGGGCAGGAGCCTTCTCTGGACCTGGGCGGCGCGCCCCATCTGGCTTTTTCGCAGCGTCTCGGCCCGATACAGGGCCGAGCTCATGGCGTTGAATTCGTTGGCGAGGAACTGGAACTCCTCCGCTGGTTGCTGCCCGATTTTGTAGCCGAGGGCGCCGTCCTTCACGGCGCGGACGCCGGAGACCAGCGCCCCGATGGGGCGCGTCACGAGGCGGCTGAGGAGGATGTTGACGATCAGCACGATCGCCGCGCACACGATAACAATGCTCGTGAGCCGGCTGATCAACTGGGATCGGACAAGGTGCTCGATGTTGTCAAGACGCTCGCCCACGATCACGCGCCTGTCGCCATGGGCCGCCTCCCCGACGACGACGTCGTAGTCCGGCGCCTGCGCGGTGCGGTTTTTCTGTCGCGCCGCGCGGAGCATGGCCTTCTCCATCTCGGGTGTGCCCCGTTGATGGGCGCGCATCTGAATCTCGTCGTCCGGTCCCGCAACGATCATGTGGTGCCCGGGCGACGCCGACATCTTCATCTGAGCGCAGTACTTCTCCAGATAATTCTGGAACTGCGCTCGGTCAGGAAACTGCTGCGAGGCGGCGACCACAACGCGCGCCTCCGCCTCCAGGGTGGCTACCTGTTCGTGCAGATGTTCGCCGTACTCCCGGTTGTAGTCCAGGACGACAAACACGCCCATGATCAGGATGAGCGCCGCGTTCATCGCCAACATCATGCGGAAGCGCAACGAACTACGGAATGAGCGTATCCCTGCCAGCATGGGGCATCTCTCCTCAGCTCCCGAGTATGCAATGGAGGGTTGCCCCCAGTGAATGCTCGTTGAGGGGCTTTTCAAGGTACCCCTCGGGTGGACGAACCCCCTTGGTCTCGATGGCCCTTCTGAACACCTGCCCGGCGGATGCCAGGCCGGTGATGATTACAATAGGAATCGTTCCTGTGCTCTTGTTCCGCCGCAGGTCCTCGTAGAACGCACCCCCCCTCCGTCCCGGCATCATCACATCCAGGGTGATGAGATGGGGTGTAAACTCCCGCAGGCGGTCCAGGGCTTCGCCGGAATTTCTCGCAATAACCACACGGTAGCCCCGCTCCTGCAGGAGACCGGAGAGGAGGGCTGCAAAGTCCTCCTCATCCTCGACGATCAGTATCGTCTTGCTGTTGCCGTTGCTATTCATCATTCTCTTCTCCCTCCTCACAAGGAATCGAGAAGCAAAATCGGGCGCCATTCCCCACTTCGCTCTCGCACCAGATGCGTCCCCCATGGGCCTCGACCGCAGACTTGCAGAAGGCCAAACCCAACCCGTTTCCATCGGCATTGCCCCCGGTGTTGCCCGTTTCGAAGTCTTCAAACAGTCTGGGCAGCGTCTCCTCATGCACCCCCCGCCCTTTGTCGGCGCAGGAAAAGATCACGCGGTTCGCGCGCTTGTCGTGCCTGGCGCTCAGGGCGACGCGGGTCCCGGGTTCGTTGTGCTTCAGGGCGTTCACGGCGAGGTTCCAGAGCACCCGCCTCAGCAGCGCCGGTTCGCCCGGCGCCGCAGGGCACGGGCCTCCCGACTCATCGATCGTAACCATGCCCCTCCGCACATGAAGCGTCAAATCATCCAGGACCTCGCGGAGGAGCTGCTCAGGCACAACCGGTTCCATTTTTAGATTGGACCGCTCCTGCAGACGGGCGAGGTCGAGGAGGTTCCTGGTGTCGGCCAGCATCTTTTCAGACTGACGTTGAATCCGGACCAACGCATCGGAGAGGGTGGGGTCTTTTTTGGTCGCCTCAGCTTTGAGGGCCCGTTTGGCAAAACCCGAAATACACCCCAGGTAGCCCTTGAAGTCATGGACGATGAAATGGGTCGTCCGCTCTCTCTCTCGCTCAAGCTCCCTCAGCCGCATATTCTTCGACTCGAGCGCGGCGGTGTTCTCCTTGAGCTCGCCCACCAACCGGGCATTGACCGCGAGTTGCTCCTCCAATTCTTCGGCGCGTGTATGGATCGCCCGCCTCTGATAGCCGTAGATCGAGGCGACAACCGCCCCGACCACCCCGAACATCAATCCCATGGGGACCATGTTGGGCTGGAACGCCTTGAAGATCGGCGCCCAGACGGCGTGGCCCGGCGCGTCGGGCATTCCACCGGCGAAGCACGGGTCGAGCAAACGGAAGATGACCATGGACAGAGGATGCAGAAAAACGTATCCATTCACAAAGCCAATCAAACCGTGCCAGAGGAAATACTTCCCCCTGCTCGTCGTCTTGGCGGCGCCTCCCTGGCCCACCGCCGGAGCGCTCCCCGCGAGAGGTCCCGTCACCCGTTCAAGTATCCGCCTAAGCCCCGGCGCCCTCATGGCCGCTTCCTGTGCCGACATCGCTTCCCTCTTCTTATCGCTCGGTGCATGCGCCCGCAGCGCAGGGGTCGGTCTCCTGAAGGAGAGAGGACACCTTGTTCCGCAGGACATCCGGGACCACAGGTTTCTCCAGAAACTCGGCGACAGGAAGCCAAAGGGTGTCGATGTCCTTGTTGTCCAGATTCAAATGGGCCTCCGTGTTGACCGCCGTCAGCATCAAGACGGGGATGTGATACTCACTTCGTATCTTCCAGGCCAGCTTGAATCCACCCGCCTGATCGCCCGGAAACATGACATCCAGAATCACGGCATCCGGTTGTCTTTCTTTCAGGCTCTTTGCGGCGCTCTTGAGATCCAGTTCAATCCGCACCTCGTGCCCATCGTCACGGAGCGCTTGAGCCGTCAGCGTTGCGAAGTCCTCCTCGTCGTCAATCACCATCAGATATGCCATTTCTTCCATCCTTTCCGATTTTGCTCCTTCGTGAGCCGTTCAAATCCTCATCTCTTGGCCCTGTCGCTCTGATCTGCCCTTTTTACCTACTTATACGGAGCCGGGATGGATTTGTCTTTGGCATTTCAAATATTCTTCAACACAACATCCTGCCGAAATCGCCCTGCGCAATCGAGTAGGAGGGGGAGTTTCCTCCTCTCACACCACCGTACGTACGGTTCCGTATACGGCGGTTCGTGTTGTAGATTGAAAGCGTTTCTGTTGGTTCGCCAGTGACACGAGACCAAGGGCCGCCAAGCGCTGCTTGGGTAGGGCGCGTTGCAGATGCCAAGCACCGGCGTTCCGCCACGGACCGCGTTCGTTGGCGGCCGAACGTCAGGCGGTTTCGGCGTCCAGCCCCAAACGGAGCAGGGCCGTCGCTCGACGATGGACACGTTTCCACTTGTCCGGCGCCTCGAACACCCGCTTGACATCGGCCAGCCGGAATCCAAAAGCCGAGTTTCGCAATCCAAATGGCCGACAGTGGTTACGCTTGATCCCGTCCGCGTTCTGGGGAACGTCCTGCATAATCAAAACCGGAGATCCGAAGCGCCGAAGACGTTGGGCAGGTCGGCCAGCAGCAATGCACGGTCTATCGCGGATTTCGTTCTCACTCTCCTGCCCGCCATCCTTCCTTTCCTATCAGTTTGACGAAGACGCACGCCGTGCTTCTTGATTCGACAATCATGCCCTTCAGTTTCTCGGCCTTCACAAGCGTCTGGCTGTAGGCGTCGCCCACGGGAATGACCAGCCACCCCCCCTCGGCAATCTGGTCGAGCAGCGGCTGGGGAACTTTCGGGGCGCCGGCGGTGGCCAGGATGCGGTCAAACGGGGACTCCTCCGGCCAGCCCAGGGTGCCGTCGCCGATGCGGAAGTGGACGTTCTCGTACCCGAGCGCGTCGAGTGTATCTCCAGCGCGTCGGGACAGCTCCGCGATGCGCTCCACCGTGTAGACCTCGCGGGCCAGCTCAGCCAGAACGGCCGTCTGGTAGCCCGACCCGGTCCCGATCTCCAGGACGCGCTCGTTACCCTGGAGGCGGAGCATCTGGGTCATGAGCGCGACCATGTACGGCTGGGAGATGGTCTGGCCGTGGCCGATGGTTATCGGGTGGTCGTCGTAGGACTGGCAACGGAACTCCTCCGGAACGAAACGATGGCGGGGAACGGTCTCAAAGGCCGTGAGGACGCGGGGGGCCTTGATGCCCCGTCCCTTGAGATCGTGCTCGACCATTCGGCGCCGTTCCGATGCGAACTCCGCGCTGTGCTCGGGCGCTCTACTCATCCCAGGCCTCAGAAGATGTGCTTCGCCGACAGACAGAGGAACCGGAGCATGTCCCAAAGGGGGTGAACCTCGCCATGGTTGCTGGGCGTACGAGCGGAGAGCGGCACTTCGGTGATCCGGAAGCCCTGCTGCCCGGCGTTGATCAAGAACTGCGTCTCGGCGTTGCAGCTACGGTCCAACACGCCGGCGTCGTCCCATACGTCCTTGCGAATCCAGCGGAACCCCGACTGCGAGTCGTGCACCAAGTGGCCCGACAAAACGGAAACAAATCGCGACGCCGCCCGGTTTACAAGCTGCCGAAGCAGGGGCATGTGTCGGACATTGTGCATGCCGCAGCCGATAATCACATCCACGTCACCCTTCTCCGCTCGCTTAAAGAAACGGGGCAGATCCTGGGGCGCATGCCGCCCGTTGCCGTCGAGCATGACGACCCCCTGCACCTCGGTGTTCTTCAGATACTGAAACCCGGTGTCCAGCGCCGCGCCCTTGCCTGCATTCGTGGCATGTCTCAGGACCACGGCGCCGGCCTCGGCGGCTTGGACGGCGGTATCGTCCTCGGAGGCGTCGTCCACCACCAGCACGCGCGGACAGTGAGCCAGGCAGCCCTTCACTACGCGGGCGATGTGTTCCGCTTCGTTGTATGCAGGGATCAATGCGCAGTGCCGCATGCGATTCTCTCCGGCCTCATGGCTCGACCTGGATGTCCTTGATCTTGAGCTGCACGGACTCGCTCCCCTTCCACGTGTCCAGGTAGGGCTCATACGCAATGGCGACGGGTCGTCCTTTCTCGGATAGAAGGCCCTCCAGCTCCCCCATGCCGAAGGCCACGGCCCGAATCGTCGTGCCGTCCTGTTGGGCATAGAAACTCAGGTGTGCTCCATCCCGCCCCATCCGTCGCGGCCGCCCGGCGATCGTCACGTCCGTCGAGGCCAGGACGGGCGGCGGGTTGCCCTCGCCATGGGGGGCGAGCATCTCCAGCTCGGACACCACGGGCCTGGACAGCGATGCCAACCGCGCCTCCGCGTCCACACGCACCTGCGGAAGCAGGTCCTCCTCCGACAGGACCGATGCCGCGAACTCGTTCAGTCCGTCCGCGAGCGCGGGGATGGCATCCTTCTTGATCTTCAGACCCGCCGCCCGCTCGTGCCCGCCGAAGGACAACAGGATGCTCCGGAAGTTGCAGAGCGCATCATAGAGATGGAACCCCGGGATCGATCGCGCCGAGCCGTGGCCGATGCCTTCCTCGTCGATGGCGATCAGCAAGGTCGGCCGGTAGTACTGCTCGCAAATCTTCGACGCCACGATCCCGATCACGCCGGGGTGCCATCCCGGATCGGCCAGGACGATCGCCCGCGCCGAGGCCACGTCCACCTCCCGTTCCACCTTCTCGCGGGCATGCTGAAAGATGCCGTCCTGGATCTCGCGGCGATCGGTGTTCTCCCTGTCCAGCAGGTCGGCGATCTCGCGGGCTACGGTCGTATCCTCGGTGGTCAGGAGCTCCACCCCGCGCCGCGCATCGCCCAGGCGGCCGGCGGCGTTGAGGCGGGGCCCGATCCGGAAGCTGATGTCCCATGTACTGAGCCGCCGGTCCTCGGCGCTCGATACCAGGAGCAGGGCCATGATGCCGGGGGAGCTCGATTCACCCAACGCCCCCAGGCCGTACGCGGTCAGGATGCGGTTCTCCCCGCAGATGGGCGCCACGTCCGCCACGGTCCCGAGCGCAGCCAGCCCGACGGCGTCGGTGAGGAAGTCTTTAAAGTCGTCCGAGACCTTCACGCCGCTGGAGAAGCTCTTCCCGATGGCCCATGCCACTTTAAAGGCGATGCCCACGCCGGCCAGATCCTTGAAAGGGTAAGTGCAGCCGGCGATGCGCGGAGACACCAGGGCGTAGGCGTCGGGCAGCTCGGGGCCGGGCTCATGGTGGTCGGTGATGATGAGGTCAATCCCCAGCTTCCGGGCCACTCGCGCCTCTTCGATGGCGCTGATGCCGCAGTCCACCGTCACCACCAGGCGAGCGCCTTCGCCCTTGAACTGCCGCAGGGCGGCGACGTTCAGGCCGTACCCCTCCTCCATTCGCTCAGGCAGATAGTAGGCGACCTCCGCTCCGGCCATGCGCAGGCAGCGCAGGAGCAGGGCCGTGGCCGTGATCCCGTCCACGTCGTAGTCGCCATAGATGACGATCCGTTCCTGCTGCTCGATGGCCTCGCGGATGCGGTCGGAGGCCTTTTGCATGTCGGGCAGGTCCCACGGGTCCTCCAGACCGGAGAGGTTCGGGCGGAGGAACTTCCGGGCGGCGTCCACGCCGGTGATGTTGCGATTCATCAACACCTGGGCGAGGATGGGGGAAATCCGCAGGCGTTGGGTGAGCTCGGCTTCGAGCTTCGCATTGCGGTTCGGGAAAACCCAGCGGGTCTCGGGGTGTGTGGTCATGGGAATAGACTACGCCCTGGCAAAGTGCTATGTGCTCCCATCCTCGGGACACGGACATGAGGCGGCAGATACGTTTACCACACTCCAACGACAAATTTCAAGAAGATTCGCTCCAGGAGTGTAATGCCTCCTTTCTAAAAACCAAGGTCAAGAGAAAACTTCTCCAGTAGTTTCCCCATGGCCCCCGCCGTGTCATCGCGAGGCGCCTCGGGACGGCATAGCCGTTCGGCTCCGCCTCTTTGCTGCGAAAGGAGTCAGGCAGGGCCTGACGGATGACCCGTTCCGAGGCAGAGCCTCGGAACGAGAAAAAAGGAGTGAGGCAGAGCCTGATGGGTGACCCGTTCCGAGGCAGAGCCTCGGAACGAGAAAGGAACGAGAAACGACGCGATCTCGTACGCTCGATCACCGTCGATCCGCCAGATTGCTTCGTCGTCACGCGAAGCGCGTGACTCCTCGCAAGGACCAGCGGCATGATCTGCACGGTGATATGCCCGGCGGCCGTTGCCACGGGAGGAGGGAATCCTTTTTCCAGCAGTTGTCGGATGGGTTGCGAATTCCCTCAGACAAAGAATCCGCGGTGCAAAGACAAGCCCGATGCCAAACCGCCGCGGAAAAATTTCAGAAAAATTCTTGACAAAGAAGTAAATCATCCTATAATACCTACTGTTACTATAGGAATAATAGAGTAACAGGAGGCGGCAATGAGGCTTTCTACAAAGGCACGATACGGCGCGAGGGCCCTGGTGGAACTGGCATTGGCCTACCCGGAGAAGGCGGTTCCGATGAAAAATGTGGCCCGGGAGCAACACATTTCACGGAAGTACCTGGAGCATATATTTGCAGATCTCAAGGCCACGGGGATTATCCGATCTGTCCGTGGTATGCGTGGGGGCTACGGTCTCGCCAGATCCCCGTCGCACATCGACCTTTATGAGGTGTTTGCCGCCCTCGAAGGTTCTGCGGCGCCTGTGGATTGCGTGGATCATCCGGAGGGGTGTCCGATGAAGAGCGTCTGTCCCACGCGCGACACATGGGTGGAGCTGAAGGAAGCGGTGGAGAACGTTCTCAAGAACACGACGCTGCAAGACCTCGCCAAGCGGAAACGGCAGAAGACGGAGCCCGAGGGCCTCATGTATCACATTTGAGCGGCACGGGCAATCCACATCGCACGGCTTTTTTCCTGACGGCGAGATCCCAGAAACACGGCATGAGGAGGAGAAGGTATCGAAATACCACGGGAACACCTGCCCAGACAGGGCAGTGACCATACGTCCAAACGGTAAGAATGTTTGAGGGAGAGTATTGATGGGCGACAAAGTTTATGACTTGGCTACGTTGGCGGTTCACGGCGGGCAGGAGCCCGACCCGGCGACGGGCGCCCGCGCCGTTCCGATCTATCAGACGACCTCGTATGTCTTCGACGACACCGATCACGCGGCGCGGCTCTTTGCGCTGAAGGAGTTCGGGAACATCTATTCGCGGATCATGAACCCGACAGTGGATGTCTTCGAAAAAAGAATGGCCGCGTTGGAGGGCGGCGTTGCCGCGCTCGGCGTGGGGTCCGGCCAGGCGGCCGAGACCATCGCCGTGCTCAATATCACGAGGGCAGGCCAGGAGATCGTCTCTTCGGCCAGCCTTTACGGCGGGACGTATAATCTCTTCAACGTGACTCTCCCGAAGATGGGGATCAAGGTCCATTTTGTGGACCCCTCCGATCCCGCCAATTTCGAAAAGGCCATCACCGACAAGACGCGACTGGTCTATGCGGAGATTCTCGGCAATCCGAAACTGGACGTACTCGACACCGAAAAGGTCGCCGAGATCGCACACAACGCGGGCCTGCCGCTGATGATCGACAACACCGTCATATCTCCCTATCTTTTCCGCCCCTTCGAGCATGGCGCCGACATCGTCGTGCACTCGGCGACGAAATTCATCGGCGGGCATGGCACGTCCATCGGCGGGGTGATCGTTGACTCGGGAAACTTCGACTGGACAAACGGGAAGTTCCCCGAGCTGACGGAACCCGACCCGAGCTACCACGGCGTGAGATACGTCGAGGACTTCAAGTCGGTGGGGAACATCGCCTACATCCTGAAGGCGAGAACGCAATTGCTTCGCGACCTCGGACCGGCGCTAAGCCCGTTCAACGCCTTTCTGTTTCTCCTGGGGCTGGAGACGCTGCACCTGCGTATGCCGCGCCACTGCGAGAACGCGATGGCGCTTGCGGCTTTTCTTGATGGGCACGAGGCGGTCACGTGGGTGAACTACCCCGGCCTGGAAAGCAGTCCGACCCACGAACTGGCCAGAAAATACCTCCAGAAGGGCTGCGGCGCCATGGTCGGCTTCGGGATCAAGGGGGGCGAGGAGGCGGGGGTCAAGTTCATAAACAGTCTCGAACTGGTCTCGCATTTGGCCAACATCGGCGATGCGAAGACGCTTGCGATTCACCCCTGGAGCACGACGCACCAGCAGCTTTCCGATGAGGAGCGCATGGCGTCCGGCGTCACGCCCGATTTCATACGCCTCTCGGTCGGCATAGAGCATATCGACGACATCATCGCCGATATCGACCAGGCGCTGGGGAAATCACAAGACGGTTAAAGGGCGGTGCAGCCATGTCGGACACGCGAACAAAGACGGGTTCCGTCGGCATCGTTGAGACGAAGCACGTCACGTTCGACCAGGAGATGGAACTGGAGAGCGGGGCGAAGCTCGGTCCCATCGATGTGGCGTACGAGACCTACGGGACGCTTTCGCCCGCGAAGGACAACGCGATCCTCATCGTCCACGCCCTCTCCGGCGACGCCCACGCCGCGGGCAAGCACCACCCGGACGACAAGAAGCCCGGCTGGTGGGATGTCATGATCGGTCCGGGGAAGGGCATCGACACCGACAAATACTTTGTGATCTGCCCGAACAACATCGCCGGGTGCAAAGGCTCCACCGGCCCCAGCTCCACCAACCCGAGAACCGGCAAGCCCTACGGACTCGATTTCCCGATGGTTACCGTTGGCGATATCGTGAACGTGCAGAAACGCCTGGTGGATCATCTCGGCATCGGCCAACTCCTCACCGTCACGGGGGGCAGCATGGGCGGCATGCAGGCGATCCAATGGGCGGTTGCCTATCCGGAGAGGGTGGTCTCGGCGATACCGATCGCGTCAACGTGCCGGTTGTCGCCGCAGGCGATAGCCTTCAACGAGGTGGGCCGGCGCGCCATCATGGCCGACCCCAACTGGCGCGAGGGGGATTACTATGGAAAAGACATCCCGGCCCAGGGCCTGGCTGTGGCGCGGATGGTCGGCCACATCACGTACCTGAGCGATGAGTCCATGCACCGCAAGTTCGGCCGGCGACTCCAGGATCGCGACAGCTACGGCTACGACTTTTCGCCGGAGTTCGAGATCGAAAGCTATCTGGAGCACCAGGGCCATGCCTTCATCAAGCGCTTCGACGCGAACAGCTACCTCTACATCACCAAGGCGATGGATTACTTCGACCTCGAACGGGAGCACGGCAGCCTGGAGAAGGCCTTCGCTCAGGTTGCGGACACCCGGTTCCTGGTCGTCTCCTTCACGTCCGACTGGCTGTTTCCGTCCTACCAGTCGAAAGAGATGGTGAAGGCGCTGAACGCCAACGGCATTGACACGACCTATTTCGAGATCGAAATGGACTATGGGCACGATGCCTTTCTGCTTGAGAGCGGGGAATTGCTGGTCATTCTCAGAGACTTCCTTGACAGCGTGTATGGTGAAATCAGGGACAGAGAGTAATGTCGCTTTGCGCAGTAGATGGAACAAAGGTTCGGCTTGATTACGCCTTGATCGGAGAGCTGATCGAGCCAGGTACGCGTGTCCTCGACCTGGGCTGCGGCGACGGCGAGCTGCTCGAAGAACTTGTCCGGACAAGGGGGGTCACTGCGCGCGGTGTGGAGATCGACGAGGAGAAGGCCAGAGCGTGTTTGGTGCGGCGTGTCCCCGTTTACCAGGGCGATATCCTCGATGGGCTTGCGTTGTACGAGGACAGTGCATTCGACTACATTGTTCTGAGTCAAACCCTCCAGGAGGTGGCGCAGCCGCGTGTTGTGTTGAGCGAGATGCTTCGGGTCGGGAAGAAAGCGATCATCTCGTTCCCGAACTTCGGGCACTGGCGAGTGCGCCTGCAGGCCCTCGTGAGCGGCCGCGCGCCGAGGTTGAGCATCTGCCCGTATTCATGGCACGAGTCGCCCGGTCGCCATGTCCTTACGGTGAAGGACGTCCGCGAGTTCTGCCGGAACGACGGCTTGCGAATCGTTGACGAGCGATTCCTGTCGCTGTCGTACCGTCGCCTGCCGCGCTTCTGGCCGAACCTGACGGCGGCATTGGCGGTGTTCGTAGTGGTCAGTTCGAAAGCAGGAGCGAAGACATGAAACGAATCTATCTGGACCACGCAACAACCACGCCGCGGCGGGGTGTGCCGGTCTTGAGGCGCATCCTTGATGGACATGATTCACTCGAATGTCGGATCCGGGCAGAGGAGAGGAGTCAGAAGCAATGTCTGCAGCCGTAGAAAAAGAGGATATCAAGAGCCTGGTGGATGGTCTCAACTTCCGCCAGAAGGTTGATCGTTCGCTGGGATTGATCCGCGAGGCCCATGAAGAGTTCGGCGACCGGTTGGTGGTCGCCAACAGCCTGGGCAAGGACTCGATCGTGGTCTGGCACCTTGCCAAGCGTATTCGCGCGGGCATCCGAGGCTTTATCGTCACCACACGATTCAAGCCACGGGAAACCGTGACGTTCATGAACGACATGTGCAAGCGGTACCCGGAGCTTGAGGTGTTTCAAAGCGACGAAGCCATTCCGGAGAGGTTGTATGAGGACAACCCCGACCTCTGCTGCGAGCTTCTCAAGGTCCAGCCCACGCGGCGCGCCATCAAAGAGATGAACGCGGCCTGCTGGGTCACCGGTCTCCGCTGCACGGAAGGGCGCACACGAACCGACTTTCTGGAAATCGAAGAGCGCGACGTGGGTCTCCTCAAGCTCAACCCGATATTGATCTGGCACGAGCGGGAGGTCTGGGAGTACCTGGCGCTCCACCAGGCGCCCGTGAATCCGCTGTATGCCAAGGGATATCGCTCGCTCGGCTGCGGGCCATGCACCCGGATCGCGAGCGGCCCCGAGGAACGAGCCGGGCGTTGGATCGGCACCAGCAAGTGCGGCGGGGAGTGCGGCATCCATACCCGGTCGCTCAAGGTAGACTACCAAATATAGCGGCAGAAGAAGACGCCTGTCCCAGCGGCGGGCAGGAAGACGCCGGCGCCAGTCCGGCCGAGGTGGTTCAGGAACATGAAAATCAAACTCAATGAGCAGCCGGTCGAACTCCACGACGAGGGGACCGTGTTCGACGTTCGAGATCGGTTCAAGCCCGATGCCGATGTGGTGATCCTCAACGGCGCGCCTGTGAACAAGGACTGCGCGATTTCCGACGGCGACGAAGTGGTCCTGATCCAGCGCGGCGAAGAGCCCAGCCGAGAAGAGCTCGAAGCGCTCATGGCGGCCCGGCACACCCCGGGTGTTCACAAGAGGGTAAAGGAAGCGTCCGTGGGCATTGCCGGTCTCGGGGGATTGGGTTCGGCCATCGCAATCGCGCTGACCCGGACCGGTGTGGGCCGCCTCGTGCTTGCCGACTTCGACATTGTCGAGCCGAGCAACCTGAACCGGCAGCAGTACTTTGTCGATCAGCTCGGCCAGCCCAAGACGGAAGCGCTTGCGGAGAACCTGAGGCGCATCAATCCGTACGTTCGTGTGGAGACGCACCGGGTCCGTCTGGACGCATCCAATGTCTCCGAGGTGTTCGCGGATGTGGAAGTCCTCGTCGAGGCGTTCGATGCGCCGGATGCCAAGACCATGCTTCTGGAGAGCTTCGCCACGGCATTCCCTGACAAGCCGATTGTCATGGCGTCCGGGCTTGCGGGGCACGGTCCCGGGAGCACGATCCAGGTGCGCAAGCTCGGCTCTCAGATATACGTGATTGGCGACATGGAGAGCGCGGCACAGCCCGGTCGGGGGTTGATGGCCCCGCGCGTGGGCATCGCCGCCCACCTCCAGGCCAATACCGTCCTGCGTTTATTGCTGGGTGAGGAAGGAGAATAGATTCATGGAGGCAACGTTGAAATACCTTGCCCTCATCCACAAGGGCGGCGCACCCGGCATTCCCCCTCGGTTATTGAAGAGGAACCATTACATATGAGGTGGGGAGGTTGAGCGACACGAGGCCCCACTGCGGCTATTCATCGGGTTGGCAACAAATGTCCTCACCGAGTCGGTTGATCTTGTAGCGGAGCGTGGTGCGCGGGATGCCCAGCAGTTGGGCAGCGCGCGCCAGCTTGCCCCGAGACCGTTCCAACGCCCAGCGTACGGCGCGGCCCTCCACCTCCGCCAATAGCGCGGCGAGATCGATCGAGTCCACTCTCTCCAGCCCCATTCGCACCAGGCTTCCCAGATCATCGGGGCCCATGAGTTCGGGCATGTCCTCCTCACCCAATCGGTTTTCCCGGTTCAGAACAACAGCGCGTTCGAGCACATGCTGCAGTTCTCTGACATTTCCAGGCCAGGCGTAGCGCTGCAGTTTGGCCATCGCTTGGGATGAAATGCTCGGGGTTTCGCGGCCCAGCTTCGTCGCAAGGCGTTGGAGAAAATGCTGGACAAGATCAGGGATGTCCTCGATCCGATCGCGAAGCGGTGGGATGTGCAAGGGAACGACATTGAGCCGGTAGTACAGATCCTCGCGGAACTTTCCCGCGGCAACCAGAGCGGCAAGGGGGTTTTTCGTGGCCGAGATCACCCGTACGTTCACCCGGATGACGCGCTCCCCCCCGATCCGCTCTATGGTGCGTTCCTGAAGCACGCGCAGCAGTTTGACCTGCACCTGGCTGGGAATATCGTCCACATCATCCAGGAAAAGCGTGCCCCCATCGGCGAGCTCAAATCTACCCAGGCGCCTCTTGGTGGCGCCGGTAAAGGCCCCGGCCTCGTGGCCGAAGAGCTCCGCCTCCACCAGCTCCTCCGGCAACGCAGCGCATGCCACGGCCACGAAGTGCCCCGAAGCGCGGTGGGAGGTCTCGTGAATCGTCCGCGCCGCCATTTCCTTTCCCGTACCGCTTTCGCCTTGAATGAGGACCGTCGTATCCGTGCCGGACACGGAGTGAATCCGCGCCAGGACAGTGCGAATGGCGTCGGAGTGCCCAATAATCCGGGTCTCCTCCGCGCGGAGCGCCAGTTGTCGGCGCAGGGCCTCATTCTCCGTCGTCAGTTCTTCGAATTGCAGCGCCCGATCCAGCTTCAGCAGGAGCTCCTCGGGTGTAAAGGGCTTTTCCAAGTAATCGAAGGCGCCGAGTTTCATGGCCTCTACCGCGGTTTCGACACTTCCGTAAGCGGTCATCACAATGACAGCCTGCTCGGGGCGGCGGGCCTTGAGGTCGCGCAGAAACGAAAGTCCGTCCTGCCCCGGCATTCGAAGATCCGATACCACCGCATCAAAGGGAGCCTCGGCGAGGGCTGGCTCGGCCTCCAACGGGGATGCGGCAACGGCAACGGAATATCCCGCCCTTCGGAGGGCGTCTCCCAGGACCGAGCGTTGCACGATCTCATCATCGACGATCAGGATTCTGGCATGTTTTCTGGCCATGTGGCCTCTCTTGGGATGGAACCTTTGGAATGCGAATCATGAAGCGCGCGCCGCCGAAAACACCCTCCTCCGCGGACAGCTCCACATCACCGCCGATGGACCGCATGAGTTGGCGCGACACGGACAGCCCCAGGCCCGTTCCTTCGCAGGTGGGCTTGGTGGTGAAAAAAGGTTCAAAGACGCGCGCCCTCAAGTCGTCAGGCACACCGGGGCCGCTGTCTTCGATGTAGATATAGGCCCACTGCGAGTCGCAGTCGGCCTCGACCAGCACCTGCGGATCCGCTCCTCCCTCGGCGGCGTCCACAGCGTTCAGAACGAGATTCAGAACGGCCTGCGACAGCCCCTGTGGATCACACAACCCCATGCAGTTCCCAGGGTTTCGCCATGTGAGGCGCACCTTTCGCCCCTCCACGTGGGACTGCACCAGCAGTTTCAGCGACGCCATGGTGTCTGCGATGCCACAGGGCTCGATTGACATGTTCTGTCCCGAATGGGCGAAGGTCAGCATCTGCTTCATCGCCCGGGCAATCCGCCCCACCTCCTCTTCCATCATGGGGTAGTACTTGGCCGCTTCATCGCTCTGATTGGCGGTCTCCCCCAGATATCGCAGGCACTGCAGCAAGCCGTTGAGGGGGTTGCGTATCTCGTGAGCCAGCCCGGCGGACACCTGGCCCAGAACCGCAAGGTGTTCGGCGTGGATCATGCGTTCTTGGGTGGCAGCGCGCTCGCGTTCCAACGTCTCAAGGCGATCCGCCATCTCCGAAAAGCCTCGGGCCAGCGATTCGACCTCCCGTGTGCCCGAGACGGCGCGTATATCTCCGGTGGGAGGGCTTTCCGGAAGGCGTGAGACCTGCTGTTCAAGCCGCTGAAGCGGCGAACTCACCTTGGCCGCAACCAGGCGCGCACCGGCCAGCAGCACCGTCAATCCGCCCGCGAACGTCAGCCCCAAGAGACACATCATGCGGCGTCTTGCGGAGATTACCTGTGTCCGCGACAGACCGACATGCAGCGTGCCCAGCTCCGGCGTCAAGATGGCCGTGGAAATATCAACCATCGCGCCGGCGTTCGTCCTGAAGCGCACAACTTGCCGATTGCCTTCTCTCAGAAAGTCCCTGAGCGCGACGGGAAATCCGCCCGAAAACGTGTGTGCAACAATGTCCCCTCGCGCATCCTCGGCATAAAGATAACGCAGCTTTTTGTCGGCGTTGGCCGCCTTTACAAACACGTCGTGCACGGCCAATCGGTCTCCGATCAACATGGGGTCCACGATCTCCCGCAGGAGGGAGTTGGCCAGGATCGTCCCTCTGTCAACAAGCGCTTCCTCCTGCCAGGTCGAGACGCAGTAGGTGATGTACAAGCCCACGGGCAACAGCATGGCAAGAAGAGCAGCCGCGCCAATCCGCATCAGCAATTGGTCCAAGGACCATTTTCTCACGGACATTGTTCCTTTTTCGTGATGGCTCGGAAGCGTTTGCAGACCGCTATTGCCGTATAATAGTCTTCCGGTCGCGCGGGCACGAATCGCTTTATGCCGATGGCGGAAAGTATGCGCCGCCCCTCCACATCGTTACTCAGGGATAAAAACGCACGCCGCAGGGCCCCCTCGCGAGTCGCGTCAAGACTCTTCGGCACAACGACAGGCGGCGGGCCGAAGCACTCGCTCGACCAGAGCACCTTCACACGTCTTGCCAGATCAGGACTGTCTCGTTTTGCCGCGTCCCATATCAGTGAATCCACCGCCGCCATATCGACGATTCCCTGGGCCACCGCCTGGATCGACCTGTCGTGGCTGCCCGTAAAGACGGTTCGGCGAAAGAACGATGCCGCGCTATCGCCGCGCTCGGCCAATACAAGCGAAGGAACGAGGCATCCCGTAAACGATTCCGGGTCGGTAAACGCCATCACACCGCCTCGCACGTCGCTCCACGTCTTGGCGGAGCTGCTCGACGGAACCACGAGAAGAGACCGGTAGTCCCGACCGCCTTGGAGCTCCGGCTGGACCAGGAGCTTGAGGCGCCCCCTGGATGCCGCGCAGACATAGGTGCCCGTGCAGACAAAGGCCACATCCACCTGTCCTTCCTCCAGCGCATGCCGCACATCGGCATAGGAGGGCCGCAGCACGAAGGTCTCCTCATATCCCGCGTCGCGGCAGACCCTCTTCACCAGTTGGCGGTACTGCTGGAAGGTGGATTCAAGATTGACCATCGAAGCCACGGCAAACCGGATTCCCTTTTTTCGCTCGCCGCCGGCATGGGCAGGGAGATCGATCCGCGCGCGCTGGGAAAGGTCGACAAGGGGCTCACCCGCCCCGATAAACCGGGAGAATATCCATAACGCCCCTACAAGCGCCGCCGCCAGCACGCAGAGGAGGACTCTTCGAGCGCCTTCTCTTCCATTCGCGAGGTCCTTCATGGCTCCTCCTTCTGCGCCTATCTGGCCGATCCATTCCAACTCTGGGCCGGGATGACCTGTGGGCCGCCACTTAAAGCCTGTCCAAAAACCTGTAGATGCAGGCCATATGCCTGCGCTCTCCGCCGCAGGTCCCTGTGCCACCGAAATTCCGCACCCGTAAGGGTGCGGCTGCAAAAGGTGGGGTTTTCGGATAGGCTGTTACTTTATTTTATGTGCATGAGGGCTTCGTGTCAAGAAATCAGCGCGGAAGGTTCCTTTGGACATGACCGGCAATGGGCCCCTCTCCACGTGCTTCGAACAGTCTCTGGCGCCAACGTTGCCGGCAACCCTGTCTCTGCTACTCGACCCGTTTTCCAAAAACTCGCAACTCGTGGAGATAGGCCCACCGGTGTCCCCGGCTCGACAGCGGCTTGAACTTAATATAACGCGCCTTCACAGGCTTGAACGGGATTTATCCAGGTACTTTGTCTTTGCTGACGAATGACGTGGCGGCCACAATCTTCTTGATATCTTCCTTGACAAGGTCCTCCGCCTCCTCACGTTGCTTGGGGGACATTTTGGCCAGGGCATCGGCCGCCGATTCCCGGAATTTGTCCCAATAGCGGTCCCCGAGGTTCTCGTTGCTCACCTCATTCCCTTTCACTTCGTCCACGCGACTGTCCACCATCCACAGCGCGCCCTGGGCGAGCATCTCCCGCGTCTGATCCTTCTCGAATACCTGAAGTTTCAGCGTGCCCATGTCGAACTTCTTGACGGCCTCGATGGTCGCCAGAAGTGTTGCCGCTTTTTCATCGGGCTGCCTCGTGGTGTAGGCATCGGATGCACCCTTCGCCGGCGGCTTGAGCTCGAAATCGGGACAGAAGCCGGGGATGTCGTTGATGACGTGCGTTTCGCCAGCCCCGATGATGATGGGCTTTCCAATCTCCGTCGCGCCCGCGCAGGGCGTTCGCGAGGGCACGTCAGCCACATACAGGTCCTGAACGCCGGCATCGGAGCTGTCAAGGAGCAGCCCGTCGGGGACAGTGACGGAAATGGCCTGGTCCGTGGTATTCGTAATGGCGAGATCGCCGATGTTGCCGTAGTTCTCCCCGGACGGGACGAACGTGCACAGGACGCCTTCCGTGCCGGGCCAATCGGACAAGCGCATCGCCACTTTCTTTTTCTTTCCTTCAGGCTTTTTCTCCGGGGGCGGCTTGCAGCACTTGCATGCTGCCGAGGTCAACCTGGCGAGCTTGACTTTCCAGATGGTCGGAATGGAAACCTTCTCGTCCCATTTCTTCACCTTCTTTCCGGTGAGGCCGGTGGGGGAAGATACCACCGCCGTACCGCTTTTTTCGTAGTCCTTCAGGGTGATAGGGTGCCGCAGAGAAAGCTCGATCTCCCCGTTGCACGGGTAGCGTCCCTTGCACTTGCCGTGCGTCTTGGGCTTGCACGAGCAGGCGCACTTGCTCCCTTTGAATTCGATGTGCCGGGTCCATTGGATGACGGTGCCGCCGCGTTTGAGCCACTTGAGCGGAGGGTTGATATACTTCCAGTCCTTAAAGCGGCCCCATTCGCGCTCCCTGCCCCCCACGCGAACGGTCCACGTCTCCCAGGATTTTTTCTTGTCGATTTCCAAGCGGTGCTGGCACGTCTCGCGCTTGCAGCCGCCGCACCAGACCAGCGGGTAAGGCGTGCCATCCTTCTGAAACACGTATGTCACGTACGGTTTCGGATCGGCAGCCAGAGCCGATCGGCCGGCGAACAAAACCGAGCCGAGCAACACAATCAGTAACGCAGCCACTCGAATGCTTTTCATTGGTCATCCTCTCTCGGACAGCCGATGGGCCCAACCGGATGTCTTTTTCCCGGTGTCACGTCGTCCGTTTCAGTGTGAATTGAATCTCGCGAACCAATCGCTTCGTCGTCTCTTTCGTATCGTCCGCCTTTTCATCCTTCTTGACCGCCGCCTCGGCCATGACGAATGCCACGGGGATGCGGTTCTTCATCTCCGCTTCCACGGCGGATTTCTTGTCCCTGTCCTTTTTCTTCTTCTCGGTCGCTTTGGAGGTCTGGGCGACGTACACAATGACTTCGCATCCCTCGCACGAGGCCTGAGCCGCCGGAAGTTCATAGGTAAACTCTAGGCTGCGCGGGGTCTCGCGCCCCGAGGAGCCGCCGAGCAGCCGCCAGACGGGAATGCCCACGCCAAAGCCCGTTCCATAGCTGGTTGACGACCCGGAGCTCGACCACGAATCGGCGCAGCTCTCCTCTCCGCCGAACCCACCGCCGCGCGTGGTCCCCACGCCGAAACCGAAACCGATGCTGATGGGGGCCCCTTCGTCCTCTTCGCGCTGTTCCAGCGATTTGATCCGTTTCGGGCCAAGCACCGTGCCATCGGCCTGCCTGATGTCCGCGCCCGATATCCACAGCGACCGACTCGCTGTCAGCAGGAATACCTGGCAGACCACCTTCCGACCGCTGCGCGATCCCCGAACGGCGAGGTGCACCGGAGGCTTGTGATCGACAACGAATTCCTGCTTGGCGAAGTCGTTGACCGTAGGCACGTTCTTGCATCCCACGGGAAGGGCCAAAAGGAGGAAAAGAAAAAACGTCCATAGTCGATTCATCGTGTGGCCCTCCGCAAACGATTTGCGGCGGAGGCAATGCCTTCCCGCTTCTTGATCTCATCGTCCCGAAATCCAGAGATCGTCTGCGCCTCGCCGACTTGAGATGCGCAAGGGCTCATTTGCAGCTCCCTGATTTGATCGCGACTATCACGCTACGGTTTTGCCCTTAAGAGCATCCGCACGGCTTCGCGAATCGTATCCGGTTTGTATGGTTTTTCGATAAAGCGGCTGGCCGAAGGCCGGCCGCCATCCATTTCGTTTTGGCCGAGCTTCAACCCCGGGAACTCCCGGTTTATGCTCGAAAGCACGATTAGCGGGAGGTCATGGGCCAGCACCGTTTTCCTGATCTCCTCCGCCATCTCGAGCCCCGCCGCCACCGTTTCCATCATGACATCCACAATGACCAGGTCCGGCGGCTCTCCCTGCTGTGTCTTCCGCAATCCTTCTTTCGCGCTCGATGCGGAATCGACGATATGGCCCTCCTGCTCCAGGATCATCTTCAGCGAGGCCACCACCTCATCCTCGTCGTCCACAATCAGTATTCGCGCCATAGTCCTATCCCATCTGCGCAACCGCCCCAACCGCAAGATTGTCCGTGACTATGTAGTCAAGCGTGGCCTCATTGCAAAGAAACACGCCGACGGAGTGGGGGTAAAACAACTCCATTACGAGATTGCCGTGCTCGTTCCTTTGGATCGGGCCGATGGTCTATTCCGGGGTTTCGTATTCGATCGGAAGCAGCCATTTTCCCACGACAAAGGCCCAGACGCCGAGGGAGATCACGCCTATACTCGTCAGCCATTCCAAAAGGGATGGGAAGTACCCGCGCAGCCATCTCACGTGATGGTATGCCTCGGGCAGGTGTGGAAACTCCGGCTGAATGAGCGGCGGGATGATGATGTTGAGGCGAACCCCCACGATGCCGATCACGATCAGCAATCCGCCAATCCCGAGCCAGGTCACGTGGGTCTTGGTTTTGGGGTGGAGCACGATGAAGAGGGGAACGACCGCGCCGAGGAAGATCTGGAAACCCCAGAATACGAAAGCATACTGGCCCGTGAAGATTTGAATGTAGGCCTCCACATGCTCCGGGATGCCGCCGTAAAAGGTGACAAGCGCCTCGACCAATAGAAGGAACAGGTCAAAACAGAGGACGCCGGCGGTGAGGACGGCAAGGCTGCGAATCAGCCCCGGGTTCTTCTTCCCGGCTTTTGTGAAAAAGGCCATGAGAAACGTCAGCAGGCCCCCGCCGGATACCAGCGCAGAGACCAGAAAGACAACAGGAAACAGGCCCGTGTACCATATGGCTCTCGCCTTTATGACGGCAAACAGCGCACCCGTCCCGCCGTGGACGCCGAAAGCGACCGGGATGCCAATGATCCCGAGAACCGTGAGCCGCCTCGCGGCGTTCTTCTTCTCATTATCCGAGAGGCTTTCCTTGCCCAAGGCAAGGACCCGTCCGACGTATCCCTTGACGCCGAGTTCCTTCGCCTGGGCCATGAAGCCTTCGCGGAGCAGCAGATAGAGTTCAGCCAGCAGTATGAGAATGTAAATACTGTAGAACACGGCCTCCCACGCCAGGACCGAGGTGCGGTTCCAGTTTGCGATCACGCGCCACATTCTTTCCGGATGGCCCAGGTCCAGCAGAATCATGGCGCATCCGACGATGAGGCAGACCAGCGCCTGGAACACGGCCATGCGTCCGGCCTCCTCGAAGCGCTTCACGTGGAAGACATAGACGAGCGAGGAGATGAGGAACGACCCTGCCGACAGGCCGACGAAGTAGATGTACAACGACACCCAAAGTCCCCAGGGGACGAGCTGCGTCAAGTTCGTAACGATCAGCCCGTTCGCGAATCGGTATATGAGCGCCACCGCTCCGACGATGGTACTCGCGGTGAGGACAGCAAAAAACAATGCCTTGACGGCGCCTTTCGGCATTCCGGCATCCGGTACAGCTTCGATGGTGGACATGAAGACTTCCTACTTCAAAATAGAGAAAGAACCCTTTTTCTACGCTTCCATCCCCCCGCCGCAGTGTTCACACAGAACCCGTCTGGACCGCTCCTCTCTATGAACGGATAGAGAGAAACTGCCCTTTCATTCTTACGAGCAAGCAACGTGCCGGGCGTGAGGCAAAGCCATAAGGGCGTGTTCCGGTGACACTTATGGAGCATACCGATGCGGCGCAGGAGGGGCAACTTGGACCAAACTCAGCCCCACGGTCCCGCTATATGCCCCAACGAAGGAGCGTAACCGTCTGTCGAGCAATAGGTTAGGGAAAGGGGCATGTTTTCGCCGCGGACGGCAGAAATTCGCCGCAGGGCCCGAGGGCCATATTGAGGATCAAGGCACTGGCGGTAGCGAGGCGGCTTCCATAGCCGGGCAGAACCGCCCCACATCCGCTGTGCGAAGGACGTGAAGGACACCCATTCCCGATACAATCGCATACGCCACAGCAAACAACACCAGCACAAGCACTGCAAGGGCGTATGCGTGTCTTTCCGCAACAGGAACTATTTACACGTGCGCCGATCTCAGCCGTTCACGAGATCGACAGGAAATGGAACCTCACCTTCAGTGCCGAAAGCATGTTCCATGTGCAGTCACGATTCGAGTGCGACATGTGAGCATCCTTCTCTGCGTTCCGTATTTTGTTTCCTCCATCACTTGGTTCTGGTTGCCCCGCCTTGGCGAGTGCTCGATTCGCGGCAAAGACGAACGTCCCGAAGGCGAGCAGTGTCGTGAATGAGGTCCAGATCACCGCCCTTCCGATGGGTCGGCCTCATCGTTGGATGATGTTCTATGGGGGGCATCAATAGAGGTGAAAATCGATCGCATTCGGCAGTACCGCACGAAACCGAGAACGAAGGCCAACACGCCGCCAACCAGGCAGACAACACCCAAAAGAGTGAACCACTCGGCCCGGGAGAAGTGAATGAACGTGGCGCCGGTCAACAGCAGAGCAAGCGCCGTGCGAATGTAAGCGAGGAGAGTGCGCTCGTTGGCGAGGACCGTTCTGCCCGCGGCAAGCGTGTCACGCAGGATTATTTCTCTCCTGTCAGAACAGGAGTCCGAATCGCTCTTTTTTTTCATGCGGTAGGCCCTTGTTTTGGTTTTCTCAGTCTGTTGTGATTGGGTCATATCCTGCGCCGGCTACTTCAGTCGGATTCCCCTCGCAAGGGCCGGCAGCACGGTTAGCGCCGCAACGAGGCACGCGCCGATTCCGAGAGCCGCCGCGTATCCCACACTGGCCAGCGCTCGGTTCTCGGCGAGGATAAACGTGCCGAATGCAACGAGTGTGGTGAGGGAGGTCACAATCACGGCCCGGCCCGTGCCGCGCAGGACGGCGGGCGCGTCATTCCCCTCCCGCAGCAGTCTGTGCGTGATGTGGACACCGTCGTCGATGCCCAGCCCAATGATAAGAGGAAACATCATGGCATTCATCAGGTTGACATGGACCCCGAGTGCGGCCATCAGCCCCAGCATCCAGACCATTCCGATGGCAAGAGGGGCGGCGGCCATCATGAAAATCCGCAGGCTTCGGAACGAAAGGAGCAGCACCGCAGCCACAAATCCGGCCGCCAGCAGCGAGCATCGGCAGACGTCGCGCTTCAGCGTCCGGATCAACTCGAAATACAAAAGAGGGCTGCCTGTCACGAGCGCCCCTTCGCGCCGGGAGAACCCGCGCGCAAATTCCGCGATCCGGCGCAGCCCCTTTTCGTTGTAGGGGTTTTCGGCGGGATAGAGGTAGACCAGGAGCTTTCCGTCCTGCCCGACATACCGGCTTTTCACCTCCGACGGAAGGCCGGAGAGGATCGTGTCATAGGTGGCCTCGTTGGAGAGCGACTGCGGAATGATCTCGGTAAGCGACTCCACCTTTCGGAACAGTCCCTCCTTGCGAATCTGCTCCTGGCATGTCTCGGTGATCCGGCGCGCCTGCGCCATGTCGTCCGCCACAACCATGATGTAGTTGAAGGAGAGGCCGAACCGCCGCGCCACACGGTCCTGGAGAAGGACCGACGGCTGGCCCGAGGCCCGCAGGTTGCGCATGTCATACTCATATTTCACATGCAGGGCGTCGCATCCAAGGGCGAGAGTGACGACAAAACCCACAACGAGAACCGCACGGGCATGTAAAGATATCCACCGGCCCATCCGCGCCAGGCCCTCGGCTCGAACCGCCCCCATTGCCCGCCCCCGCCGGGCGCGAATCGAGAGCAGGGCCGGCAGCACGGTGACCATGACGCAGAACTCCACGATCATGCCCGTCCCGCCGATGAACCCCATCTCGGACAGCCCCCGCAGCTCCGCGAAGCACAGGGCATAGAAGGCCCCGGCCGTGGTCAGCCCGGCGACGAGCAGGCCCGGGCCGATGCGCTGCATCGCACCGGCCACGGCATCCGGAAAATCCGTCCTCTCCCGTCCTTCCTGCAGGGCGCTGATGGTGTGGATGGCGTAGTCCACGCCGAGGCCGAAGAGGATAGCGGGGAACATGCTGGTGAGCAGGTTCAGCCGGCCGATGGCCATACGGGTTATCCCGAGCGTCCAGCACACGCCGGCGATCAACGGCGCGCCCACCAGCAGCGGCGCGGTCCACATCCGGAAGGAGATGATGAACAGCGCGATGACGCCCACCAGCGCAACAAGGGAGCTTCGCACCAGGTCCCGCTCGGCGCCGGCCTGGTCGTCGACGACGATCTTGTGCGCGCCGGTCAGGCCGAGAGAAACGCCGGCGGGCAGGTTGCGCCGGACCTCGGTGAGAACCTTCTGCACAGCGCCCACGATCCGACGGGCAAAGGTGATGTCCGACGGCGGACCGGCGGGCTTGAGGAGGATCGCGATCATGGCCCGCTGGCCCTCGGCACGCGGGGCCGTCACGACCTGGGCATGGTCAATGCCATTGAGCGATTGCAGCGAGGAACGCAGACGCTCCGATGCGGCCTTTGCCTCTTCGCCACGGTCGGACTCCACAACGACGACGAGGAAGTCGCTGGCGCGGAAGTTCCACAGCGCGTATTCATACGCCCGGACGGCGGGATGGCGCGGGGAAAAGAGGTCCTCGAAACGCGAGTGGAGTTTCAGTGTCGCGGCGAAGCCGGCGAAGACGACCGTGAGCAGGGCCGCCGCGCCAATGACCCACCAGGCTCGTCGCGCGCAGAAACCCGCGAGGCGGGCCAGGAGCACTGCCACCATCAGTGCACCCGCGCCCAGAGATGCGCCAGCCCTCTGGACTTGAAAAGCCATGCGATCAGTTCGAAGGCCTGCTCTGCATGGAGCCAGTGGCCGGCGTCATTCAGAATGGAAAACCCGTCAATCGAATGGCCTACGGCGCGGTCCACCACGGAGGGAAGCACGGGCCCGGAGAGCAGGACCGATGCCGCCGAGCGGTCCTCGGGGTCGGCGCGCAGTCTGTCCAGGGCTTCATGCTCTGCCCCATCACCGTTGTGATAGAGACAGGAGATGAAGTAGTTGTGGTTCTTGCGCTCGATATCCTGCCGGAAGTCTGTTACATCGTCGAGAATCTGAAGGCCCGTGCCAATCTCGTGGATGCCCCGTTCGCACAGGCGGATGCGCCCGATCAGGCCGCTTTCCAGCAGCGACGGCGCGACGAAGGAGAGCTTCAGAAGGTTCGATCCCTTCTGAACATGCACGGTTTGTATGATCTCTTCGGGCGGGAGGATTTCCTCAATGCCAGCCTCCTCCACGGCTTCTTCCTTCCCGATCGCGGCCAGTTTTTGCAGGAGCGCGTTCGAGACCCGTTGCGCCTCGGAGGCGTCGAAGTCGCCGCGCACCACGGCCTGATGCAGGCCCAGGGAGAGGACCCGATCAAAGGTAAGGAGCTGGAGCACGGACTTGTATGTGGTCGCCCCCTCGGGCAGGCCCTGCAGCTCCAAGACGTCCTTATATTCGTCATCGAGAAGATTGTCGGCCGCCGTCACCACCCCCCGGAGGCAGCGGTTCACCATGCCGTAGAGCATGCGCCTCGGCCGCGGGATGCCCAGCGATTCGTACACGGAAAGGAACAGGATGGAGAAGACGTTCCTCTGGAGATACGCCGCCGTGTGCGCGTTGCGGCGCCTCACCCGGATCGTGCCGTTGCCCAGGGCCTCGCGGGCCAGCTTTGACACCTGGTATGCAACAAGCTCATGCTCGCGAGCGGATTTGAAGAAACGACGGATCATGTCTGCCTCCTTGCTCCTCGCCGCGCAGCGCCGGCGGGCTACAGATCATCATCCCCCATAGTAAAGAACGACTCGTTCGTCAGGCGGTTAATGGCATCGCGCACCGCCGTCTCGACCGCCTTTGACGAGATCGTGGCCCCCGTGATGGCGTCGGGCCGGAACGCGCCGGTCACAAGGTCCATGCCCTTCTTCCCATCGAACTGCTTCGTGAAACCCGCGTTCGCAATCCGGGACCCCAGCCCAGGCGTCTCGTGTTGCTCGGCGATCTGGACGCTTTGGATCACCCCATCCCTGTTCAGGCCGACCACCACGCGGATCGTTCCTCCGTAGCCCCTCACAGAAACCACATAGACCACCCCCACAGGTTCGCCGTCCTTGCCCCTGCCGACCAGACGGTCGATTTCGCCCTGGCCTTCCGTTTGGAACTCCGCACCGGGGAGGGCGGCCTCCGCCATCGCCCGGATCGCCTCCCTCTGCCGTTCCCGGATGATGGGCTCGGTGACGATAAACACGGCAGCCACCGCCGCCCCCGATACCGTGCAGATGCATCCCAGGGCCATGATGTTACGAAGCCATGCGCTCACGGAGCGTTCGCCCTACTCTCGTTTCGTTTTGTTCAGGGAGATTTTCGCGCTTTTCGCCGCAGCGGCGAGGAGGCCCTTGTGGGAGAAGGCGCGCACGAGCTTTCGGGCCTTCAGTTTAATGCCAAGGCTCGAATCCTTTGTCGAGTTCGTCGCGCCGGTAATCGCGTCGATATCCTTCCCCACCATGAACCCGTCAGTGACCTTCTTCCCGCGAAACTGCTTCACAAAGGAATCGTTCTTCAACAGCCATTCCTCGTGGCCGTGGATCTTCTCCGCATTGAGTACGATCACTTCAGTAATCCGATGGCCGTCGGTCCCGGCCTTTCCGCGACTCACCCCCACAAGAAACCGAAGATCGTTGAACCACCCCTTGGTCTTCGCCTCGGCAGCGATCACAAACGGCTCCTTTTCACCGCGCCGATAGCCGACGTAATAGACCCGGCCTTTTTCAATCGTCCCAAAGGGAATAATTCCACCGATGAGGGGAATGATTTCTTTTTTTTCTGTCACCAGCACCCGGCAATACGAATCGCACCCCTTCATCACCGCTTTGATGTGTGCACTCTCGACTCGTTCCTTCTTCGGCCCGAACAACCCGCCGTCGGCGAATACCGACACGCCCCCCGACGCAACACAGAACGCGGTCAATGTCAATAGAACCCGTTTCACACTCGGTCTCCTCCAGAGAAGCGACGCACAGCTGTCATAGTACTATTAAAGTACTATTATACCATATGGCATACAATACATGCAAAGCAAATTTCACCTGGTCCGCTCCTTCCGCCACTGTTTCCGGACCCGCTGGACGCGCCACAAGAGCTATCAGCCCCATGGCTCCCGCAACCCCGCCGGGAATTATGAATCCGGCGGCTTCCGTGTTAGGCATTGCCCGCCAGATATTGTTGCGCGCGAGCGTTTTGAGCAGCGGCGGTTTGAAGTCCAGCCCCGAGGCGGAGGGGACGGTAACTTCGTTCCCTTGGCGGACCGCATTTTGCACCGGTTGTGGAGACATCCTGCGCCACGACGGCGCCACCGGGGATGCAATGCCACGTTTCAATGGTAAGCCCCAGCTTTTCTACTTTTTCCAGCAATCCGGTGGCGTAGTCAACCATCAGGACACCCAGGGCCACACCAGGCATGGGAAATCCGTGGAACTCAAGCGCCTTTTGGATGATCCGACGAACATTGTCCTGCATAGCGGGCACTTGTCCCGTTCCTTAAAGAGTCGTCACCACATTGTTGTTGGGGACGGAAAACCGGGCAAGGCCTTGCGTCAAAACAGAGCGACCTATGCAAGCAAGATGCCGGGCGGCGCTAAACCACGTAAAGTATTAAATGAGCAAGATTTACAGAATGGCGTCCGCTTGTCCAGAATGCGTCTCCCGTCGGATTTTCGCCGAATGGGTGTCTCAGGCAAGACATAGATCAGGCGTAACAGATGATATAACAATATGTTACGATAATAGGGCGGTTATCCGTCCACCAGGGGCGGATTTTCGTCCGGCAGGTGCTGCTACACGGTTCTACTGGGGACACGGCGGTGATATCCCCCGGCGCTGCCCCAAGCAAAACCCTCCGCACTAACACACTGTTGCAACAGTAGTTACGAACAACACATTCATACATGACTTCCAAAGAACACGAGTAGCCGCACCAAGGACGACTTTTTGTTGACCGGAAATCCGTTTATGCATAACCAATAGTATAGAAATAAATTACAACTATTTTCCGCACCGAATGTTCACACAAAGCCCGCACAAACACTGGAGAATTTGCCAATTGGCAAGAAACTTGCTCTTGTGAAACCAACATGATACCGATCACGGCTATAACAAAAGCCATCAGGAAGGTGGCAAGTCTCTGCATCTGGTCATGTGCATTCACAGGTATTGCCGGGAGGTGCTCGAACGCGGCGGATGTGCTGGAGTGCTTTGTGGGTTCAGCGACAAAGCCGGCCATGGAAGAGATAGCGAAGCTGTTCGAGAAGCAGTTCAATGTCAGAATGGAGCTTCATTTCGGCAGCTCGGGGGCAATGCTGTCGCAGATGCAGATTGCAAGACGGGGCGACATCTACTTCCCGGGCTCGACGGATTTCATGGAGAAGGCAAGGAAGCTGGCCCTTATCGTTCCGGAGACCGAGAAGACCTTGCTTTATCTTCTGCCGGCGATAAACGTTCAAAGAGGGAACCCGAAGGGGATCAAATCGCTCGCGGACCTGGCAAAGCCGGGCATGAGGGTTGCCGTTGCGAACCCGCGATCGGTCTGTGTGGGCCTGTATGCCGTGGAGATACTGGAGGGGGCGAGTCTTGGCGAGAAGGTCAGGGCAAACATCGTGACCTATCCGGAAAGCTGTGCGGCGACGTGCCGGACCGTGGCGCTGAAGCAGGTGGACGCTGTGCTTGGCTGGCGTGTGTTTCAGCACTGGTCGCCGAGGAATGTTGAGAGCCTCCTGATTGATCCGAAGTTCGTGCCGCGAGTGTGCTCCGTGCCCATCGCGGTAAGCCGGTTCTCACGCAACAGGGACCTGGCCGAGAAGTTCGTTTCATTTGCCGCGTCGGAAAGGGGCAAGGCCGTCTTCCGGAAGTGGCACTACCTCTGTGACGAGGGCCCCATCCGGAAATTTGCTCCTCAAGCGCGGATCGGAGGAAAATGGGAACTACCCGAACAATGGAGATAGCCCTCCCTCGGCGGTTCGGTGATCGGAGTTTCTCCGCATTCAAGTGGGCCGCTCTCTGTGTCCTTGTATTGTACGTCTTGGTCATTATCGGCAACGTGATTGCGCACACAGAGGCGTCGTCGTACACCACGGTCTTCTCCTCGCCGCGCGCGCTCGCTGCGATTCGTCTATCCCTGCTGTGTGCGACGGTATCAGCGTGTTTGGGGCTTCTCTTCGCGGTTCCTGTCGCACATCTGTTGGCTCGGCGGGAGTTTCCGGGAAAGATTGTCATCGACACTCTCCTCGACGTGCCCATCGTTCTTTCGCCGGTGGCCCTGGGCACGGCGTTGCTGCTCACGCTTAACTCAACGTGCGGAAAAGTGATCGGCGATTACTTCACATTTGCTGTGCCAGGCATCGTCCTGGCCCAGTTCACCGTGGTGGTCGCTCTCGGGATCAGGACGCTCAAGGCGGTTTTCGAGGAAATCCCTCCGCGCTATGAGCAAGTTGCCCGCTTTTTGGGTCATGATTACTGGGGCAGCTTTTTTCGTGTGACTCTCCCAATGGCGCGGAGTGGGATCATTGCATCGTTCGTTCTCATGTGGGCGCGCGCAATCGGTGAATTCGGTGCAACCATCACGCTCGCTGGCGCGGTGTCCGGAAAAACGGAGACCATCCCGTCCGCCATCTATCTCGGCCTTGCGGAGGTCAACCTCCAAGAGACGCTGGTCTACGTTCTCCTGCTCGTGTTCGTGGCCCTGACGGCGCTAATGCTGGCCCGGCTGCCCGCTCGGTGGATGGCAAAATGATCGAGATCAAAGACCTGTGCGGCCGTTTCGGAACGTTTGAGCTGAAGCACATCTCCCTGGAGGTGGCGCCAGCCGAGCACTTCGTATTGCTCGGCCCGTCCGGTTCGGGGAAGACCGTCCTCACCGAAACGATCGTGGGGCTGCGCCCATGCACCGCTGAACGGCTTGCCGTCGCTGGCTGCCGCGTTGGCGACGTCGCCTCTAAGGACCTGTCCGTTTCGTATGTGCCGCAGGACTTGGCCATATTCCCCCACCTGGATGTCAGGAAGAACATATGCTTCGGCGCGGTTGCGCGGAGGCTCGCGAAGAAGACCCTCGAAGGGAGACTGAAGAGCCTGACGCACCTGCTGGAGATCGGGGGCCTGATCGACCGACGTTCCGTCGCGGACCTGAGCATGGGCGAGCGGCAGCGCGTTGCTCTGGCCCGTGCGCTCATCGTCGCCCCCAAGGTCCTTTTTCTCGATGAGCCCTTCTCTGCGCTCGACCATCACATCAAACGGCAGCTCATCGAGAAGCTGCAGGAGATCAAGAGCAACCTTGACGTGACGATCTTTCACGTGACACATGACCACGAGGAGGCCTTCATGCTGGCCGACCGCATTGCCGTCATGTTCAACGGCCGGATCGCGCAGGTCGGAAGCCCTTCCGATGTCCAGGACACACCCAGAACACACGAGGTGGCCCGGTTTCTGATGGCGAGGAACATGTTCGAGGGAGTTGTGAGTGAAGCGAATAACGGGCTGGCCGCCGTAAAGGTCGGGACCACGACGCTCGTCTCTCGCTGCGGGGTGGGGCGAGCGGTGGGGGACAAGACGATTGTGGTGATTCGTCCCGAGGAGGTGCACATCATCCGCCCTGACCGGCCGCTCGGTCCGAAGGTCCGCGAAAACATATTTGCGGCGACGGTGAAGAAGACGATCCCCGTGCCGGGCGCTCATTTAGTCTCGCTTGACATCGCGGGCTTCACTCGGCCGATCGAGACCAGTCTTCCCAATTGCGCGTTTGAAGACCTCAAGCTCTCGGCAGGAAAAAGGGTCAGGGCAAGCCTGAAATCCGAATCGCTGTGGCTGATGCCGCCGGAGGACATTGAAAAATGACGCAACGGGAGCGCCGGCAGGCCGTCTGCCGTTGGCAGACGGGTTCAGTCCCATTTATAAGGGCTTGGAGGGATATTCCAATCGGGAAATGGGGTGTGAACAGATGGAGGAGAGTCGAATCCGACGCAAGTATGAGATAGCCATCCTTGCATTGTTTGGTGCGGCTGCCGGCGTCAGCCTGTGCTGTGTCATCTTCATGGGGGTGGGTCGAAGCAGGGCCGTGGAGAGAGTGGACTTGCAGAAGGTCTCGCCCTTGCCCGCGCACACGAGCACGGAGGATGCCCCCCTGCTTACCGTTGCCGTGGCTGCGATGCTTACCCCGGCGGAGACGCTCTCTACGTATGAGAGCCTGCTGACGGAGATCAGCAAAATCATTGGCCGGAAGACGCGCCTTGTCCAGCGGACCACGTACGCCGAGATCAACCAGAAACTGCTCTCCGGCAATGTGGATATGGCGTTCCTATGCTCCGGGGGCTACATTTCTCTGCCGGAAGATTGCGGCGTCCGTATTCTTGTTGTGCCCGAGATCGAGGGCAAGAGGACGTACCAATGCTACATCATTGCGCGGAGCGATTCCGGCGTCCGCTCCTTTGCCGACCTGCGAGGAAAGCGATTCGCCTTCACCGACAGGCTGTCCAACACCGGCTGCTACTACCCCACATGCCTGGCGCTGGAGGCCGGCGCGCCTCCCGAGGAGTATTTCTCGGACCTCTCCTATTCGGGCAGTCATTCCAGATCAATACGTTCTGTGCGGAATGGCTTTGCTGACGGCGCGGCGGTGGACGGTCTCATATTCGAGTGGCTGGCCAGGAATGATCCCCAGCAGGTCGAGGGACTGGCGATCATCAATCGCTCCCCTCCCTTCGCCATTCCCCCCGTGGTGGTTGGGCCGAAGGTTGATCCGGAGGTATTCCGGCAACTGAGGGATACTTTTCTACGGCTCCATGAGAAGGAAGGCACGAAAGGGATCCTCAAGAAGATGGGAATAGACCGTTTTGTGGTCCCCGAGGACGGCATGTACGATTCCCTCCGCAAAATGACGGAAAGGTGTCGCCGCAAGGCGCCATGACAATGCGCCTGAGTCCAAAGCTGAGCACATTTCAGAAACTGATGATCGCGCTTGCCTGTTTGAGCGTCGTGGCTGCGTGCGCCATGATCGTTGTGACAAGGAAAGTGATCCACCGTCTGGCCGACAAGGTGTTTCTGCGGAAAAGCCTCGTTGAGGTGGAGAACGTCGCCGAATCTCTCGTCCGCCCGCTGCTCACGGATGATCGGCAGAGCATGCGGGACATTCTGCAACGCTTGAAAAAGGCCGACGAGGACGTGCACTATGCATTCGTGCAGGGAGACGATGCCCGGGTTATCGCACACACCTTCGATGGAGGCTTTCCCCAGGACCTCTTGGGAATGGGGACGTTGCACAGCCAGTCCGGCGAACGGCATGGTGACGCGTCGGTCCTGCCGTTACAGGTGGGCAAGGAGACCGTGTGGGACATCTCCAATCCCATTCTGAAAGACCGGGGTGAGCGTGTGCACGTGGGGGTCTCCGACAAGGAGATCGCCTGGGCCCAGGGAAGGCTGTTCGGGGTGAGCGTCGGGATACACATTGCGGTCTTCCTTGTTATGTTTGTGGTGCTGTACCTTGCCGTCGGCTTCTTCCTCCGGCCCATCCGCGATCTTGCCGAGGCCAGCGCGCGGGTTTCGGAGGGGGATTTCAGCGCCGCCGTAGAAGTCGAGGCCGACGACGAAATCGGTATGCTGTCCCGCTCGTTCAACCTTATGGTTGCAAAAGTGGCGGAGCAGATGGATGCCCTGGAGAAAGAACGAGGGAAGATTCAGGTCATCCTGGACAACATGGAAGAGGGCGTTATCTATGTCGATGAAAACAACATCTGCCGCTACGTCAACACCGCCGCAAAGACCATGCTCGACCTGCCGGATGACATGATCGGGCGCACCGTGTGCGAGATGGAATTCCCGCCCCCGGTTGCGGACTTGTTTGAGTGCGTGTGCGGGGCGGTGGAGACCCCGGACTCGACGGCTCGGCGCAGCATCGTTCTGCACGGCAGACATATCGAATCGGTGTGCAGCCCTGTGACAACGGATTCAGGCCAGTTCCTGGGCGCCGTGAAGGTGAGCATGGACGTGAGCCAGCTCATGCGGATGCAGCAGGGCCTGGAGCGATCGAGGCGCCTGGCCATGATCGGCGAGCTGGCCGCGGGAGTGGCCCACGAGATCAACAACCCTCTCGACGGTGTGCAGAACGCGGTCCGGATCATCGAGAAAGACCCCTCAAACGAGGAACGGCGTGCAGAATTCCTTCCTCTTGTATCCGAAGGCCTTGCGCGGATCCAATCGGTGGTGCAGCGTATGCTCTCCCTTGGGCGAGAGAGGGCAATGGAACGTACCACTGTGGATGTGAAGGACCTGATTGAGGAGGCGGAGACCCTCGTTGCGCACAGGATGGAGAAGAGCGGAGTGACCGTCCACCGGCGCCTTCCGGAAGAACCGTGCCTGATGAAGGGCGACGCACGAAACCTGTCGGGAGCGCTTATCAACCTCCTGCTCAATGCCATCGACAGCATGCCCTCCGGCGGCGAGATGGATATCAGCCTGAACGACGGCAAAGAGCACGAGGGACGGTGGGCAATCAAGATAAAGGACACAGGATGCGGCATTTCTCCGGAGGATCTCGAACGCGTGTTCGACCCGTTCTTCACCACAAAACCACCGAACAGGGGAACGGGGCTTGGCCTGGCCATCACACAGACGGTCGTCCGCGAGCACGGGGGGACGCTTGATATCCACTCCGAGCTTGGCATTGGCACTACGGTAACCATCTCTCTTCCGAAGGCCTGAATGGGATGCGCGTACTTATTGTGGACGACGAAAAACTGAAGCGTATGACCCTGGAGACCCAGCTCCAGGACGCGGGTCACGAAGTGGCTGCCGCCGATGACGCCGAGGCGGCCCTGGAACTGCTGGTGCGCTTCGCGCCGGACGTCATGCTGGCTGACATCCGGATGCCCGCCATGGACGGTCTGGAACTGCTGGCGCGGACCAAGGAAGAGATGCCGGAGACGACCGTCATCATGATGACGGCCTACGGCTCCATCGACACGGCGGTAGAGGCCATGCGCAGGGGGGCGTATGACTACCTCGCCAAGCCCTTCTCCGGGGATGAGCTTCTCGTGAAGCTCGACCGCCTCGGCGAGTACCTTCGGGAAAAAAAAGAAAACGCCATCCTGAGGCAGGAGCTGAGCGCCCGCCCGGGCTTCCACGAGATGATCGGGAAGAGCGAGGCCATGCGGGCCGTGTTCGAAACGCTCGATATGGTCGCCGACAACGAAAGCACTGTGCTTCTGTGCGGCGAAACGGGCACCGGGAAGGAAATGGCCGCCAAGGCCCTCCACGCGCGGGGATCGAGAAAAGACGGCCCGCTTGTCAAGGTATCGTGCGCCTCTTTGAACGAAGAACTCCTCGAAAGCGAACTTTTCGGCCATGAAAAGGGGGCGTTCACCGGGGCAACTCGTCAGAAGCGGGGACGGTTTGAGCTGGCCGACGGCGGGACGATATTCCTCGACGATATTGATGACATTCCGCTCTCGCTTCAGGTGAAAATTCTCCGGGTCCTCCAAGAGAAGGAATTTGAGCGGGTGGGAGGAGAGGAGACCTTGAGTGTGGATGTGCGCGTCGTGGCCGCCACAAAGCAAGACCTCGCGGAACTCATCGCCCGGAATAGGTTTCGCGAAGACCTCTACTATCGCGTGAGCGTGATACCGATCGTCGTGCCCCCCCTGCGCGAGAGGCCGACAGACATCATCCCCCTTGCTCGTCATTTTGTCCTGAAACATGATCGATCTCGAAAGATGTCGGGAGATCCCCTTCCCCCCGACGTCTGTCGAGTCCTGCTCGACTATCCGTGGCCCGGCAACGTTCGCGAGCTGGAGAACGCGATCGAACATGCCGTGGCCTTTGCCACATCGCCGCAGTTCTCCCTTGCCGACCTGCCCGAATCCATCCTCGATCCGACCCAGAAAGACGGCGCCGATCTGGAGGGCGGGCCTCTCCTTTCCGGGACCGTCTCTTTGCCGGATGCCCTGGCCGCTATGGAACGCCGGCTGCTTCAGCGAGCCCAACGGAAGTATTCCGGCAACCAGGCAAAAATGGCCCGATCCCTCGGCATTCCCAAAAGCACCCTCCGAGACAAATTGATAAAATTCGGCCTCCTCGGCGACTGACCGAGCAGGCGGGTTTCCGATCAATCGGGCGGAAGTCCGTCCACCGGTCGAAGCGCAGCCGCCCCGCATCCCCCAAACAAGCATCCTCGTATCTGCTTGCCAACAAACAGGCTGTGACAATTGCCGGGCTTCCCTTCCGCCCTTGGCCTGTGATTTGCGCACTGAGACAATCTTAGTGGGGAGTGTGCGCCGGTTTTGTCTGAATTCGACAGGAACCTTTTCCGTTGCGATTGAGGAGTGCGCATGATGGAGGAATCGAGGCGCAAGTTCTTGAAGGGCGCGGCCGTTGGCGCTGTGGCGAGCGCAGTCGGTTGCGCCGCCCCGAAAGAGGGGAAGGTGAGATATGGCATGGTGATTGACCTGAAGAAGTGCGTCGGCTGCAAGGCCTGTGTGGCGGCGTGCAAGGCGGAGAACCACACGCCGCCGGGGGTTGCCTACAACGTGGTGATGGAATGGGAGGAGGGGGAGTATCCCACTGTCCGACGGCGCTTTTTGTCGAGGCCGTGCATGCAGTGTAAGTTTTCCTCCTGTGTAAAGGTCTGTCCCACGGGGGCGACCTACCACCGGGAGGACGGCATCGTGGCGATCAACTACGACAAGTGCATCGGATGCAGGTACTGCATCACCGCCTGCCCTTACGGCGCAAGATGTTTTGACTATGGGTACAACTATCACGACAAGAAGGGCCTCCCCGGCGACAAGCTACAGGCCGCCGAGCCGACCCAGTATGAGGCCACCCCGTCTCCCGAGTGGGGGCAGAACCGGGTCCGCCGCCGGCGCACGTCGCCCATCGGCAACGTCCGGAAGTGCTCCTTCTGTTTGCATCGAGTAAAGAAAGGGCTGCTCCCGGCATGTGCCGCCACTTGCATTGGCCGGGCGATTCACTTCGGGAATTTGAATGACCCGAACGGGGAGCTTCGCCAACTGATCGCCAAGAGAGGCCATATGCGACTCAAGGAACATCTGGGCAATGAGCCCTCTGTGTACTATTTGGAATAGGAGGTCCACATGTCCACAACCGAAGCCGTCTTGGATCAAAAGGGCGGGAGAGTAGCCGCAAAGACCGTTTTTTTTCTCGCGCTCATCGCGTGCACCCTCATCGGCGGGGGGGCCCTCATCGAGACCTTCCTTGCGCGATCGAGGTTAATGGACACCAACCTGACTCAACTCGTGCCGTGGGGCTTGGGGGTGACCATGTACATCTACTTTATCGGTCTCTCCGCCGGCTCATTCTTGATCTCTTCCTTGATTTACGTGTTCAAGGTCAAGCGTTTCGAAGAGGCCGGCCGGGTGGCGGTGTTCCAGGCCATTATCTGTCTCATGGTTGGAGGGGGCTGCATCCTCCTGGACCTCGGTCATCCGGAGCGAATGTGGCGACTCATCGTGAACTGGAACCCGACCTCGCTTCTGGCCTGGATGGCGGTCTTTTACACGCTTTACATCCTTATCCTCCTCCCTGAGCTATATCTGTTGCTTCGCGAAGACCTGATTGCGCAAGGCAAGAAGGCGGGAATCGTGGGGCGTATTGCGCGGTTGCTTGCGCTTGGCAAGAAAGACCTGACGGAAGAGAATAAGGCGAAGGGATCGAAAACGGTGATCCTCCTGGCGATGATCGGCATCCCCGTCGCCATTTGTGTGCACGGCGGCACAGGGGCCCTGTTTGCCGTAGTCAAGGCCAGGCCTATTTGGTACACGGGCCTGTTCCCCTTCGTGTTCCTGGTTTCCGCCGTTGTATCCGGCGGGGGACTGCTGACATTTCTGATGGCGTTTTTCTCGAAAAGTGGGAGGAAGAACCCGGGGCTGATTCGCAGCCTCGCCGTCCTCACCGCAGGCGTCCTCTGTTTGGATCTTTTTCTCCTGGTCGCCGAGTCCCTCGTAACATTTTATGGCGGCATACCGGACCACGCAGAGGCCTACGCCGAAATGTTCTTCGGGCCTTACGCCTTTGTGTTCTGGGGCTTTCAGATCTTCCTTGGCGCGGCCATTCCCCTCTTCATCGTGCTCCACCCGAAAACCAAGAACCATGTGACCTGGCTCGGGATCGGCGGGTTGCTGATCGTGATCGGCATCATAGCCGTCCGGCTCAACATCATCATCCCGCCGCTCATTCAGCCGGAGTTTTCATCCCTGCCCGACGTATACCACCAGGCGCGCTGGTTACGGGGATATTTCCCATCCCTTTCTGAATGGTTGACAAACATCGGCATTGTGGCGATCGGCGTGTGGGCGTTCATTTTGGGGAAGTGGCTGCTGCCCCTCGAACACGTCACCCCCGAAGAGAATTGACCCGGACCCTTTCGACGGAGAGAAAAAGATGCACGAGGAACAGAAGAAGGAACAACATCGGCGGCGAGAATTCTTGAAGTCGTCTGCCCTTCTGGGCGCCGCCGGCGCCGCAGTCTGCGGGCTCTTGGAATGTCTCGGGCGCGAGGCGGAGGCGTCGGCCCTGGATGACACGGACTATGAGTACCAGCCCGGGGAGGCCGAAAACATCATCTACAGCGCCTGCCTCCAGTGCCACACCGCCTGTCCGATCAAATGCAAACTCTATCGAACAAGCGAGACCGAGGCCGTCCTGGTCAAGATCGACGGCAACCCCTACTGCCCGCAAGCGCTTTTTCCGAATGTGCCCTACAAGGACGACTTGGCAAAGGCCGCCAAGGTGGATGGCAAGATTTGCCCCAAGGGCCAGGCGGGGATTCAGACAAATTATGACCCGTACCGACTGCGCAAGGTCCTCAAGCGCGTGGGTCCCCGTGCGTCGGGAAAATGGAAAACGATGGAGTTCAACGACGCGATCAAAGAGATCTGCAACGGCGGCAATCTCTTTGGCGAAGGGGAAGTGAAAGGCTTGAAAGACCTCTGTGTCCTGAGAGACCCTGCGGTGGCCAAGGCCATGGCCGATGATGTGGCGCTGGTGAAGAAAAAGAAGATGACCGTGGCCGAATTCAAGGCAAAGCATAAGGCGAACCTGGACGTCTTGATCGACCCGGATCATCCGGACCTCGGCCCGAAGAACAACCGGTTCGTGTTCCAGGCCGGGCGTATCGAGCACGGACGGAAGGAGTTGATGAAGCGGTTCACGAACGATTCCTTCGGGTCGATCAACTGCTTTGAACACACGACCATTTGCGAGCAGAGCCACCACATCGGCTACCAGCAGACCACGCACCAGTACAAGGACGGCAAGTGGCAAAAGGGCAAACACCACATGAAGCCGGACTTCGAGAATGCGGAGTATGTCATCTTCTTCGGCACGGGCGTGTCGGAGGCGAACTTCGGCCCTCCTCTCCTGGCGGGTCTCACGTCCAACGCATCCGTTGAGCACAACTTCAAATATGCTGTCGTGGACCCCCGCCTGTCGCGAACCGCGGGAAAGGCGGACACATGGATCCCGATCAAGCCCGGCACGGACGCCGCGTTTGCCCTCGGAATGATCCGATGGATCATCGCAAATAAGCGGTACGACGCCAAATTCCTCCGCAATGCAAACAAGGCGGCGGCGACTGCCGCCGGCGAGACCGCCTGGAGCACCTCGACGCTTCTGGTCAAGCTCGACAACGGCCGGCCGGCGGTCTATCTCCGGGCGAAGGAGATCGGCATCGGCACGGAGCACCAGTTGGTCGCAATGCAGGGGGACAAACCGGTGGCCGTCAACCCCAGCGACGAGAAAAGCGCGATCCAGGGCGATCTGCTCGCGGAGTTCAAGAAGGACGGCATCGAGGCGAAAACCGCCTTCCAGTGCCTCAAAGAACGCGCCTTCGAGAAAGAGATCAAGGAATATGCCGAGATCTGCGGCGTGGCCGAATCGGATATCGTGGACCTCGCCAGGGAGTTCACCTCGCACGGCAAGAAGGCCGCCGCCGAGTTCTACCGCGGGCCGGTGCAGCACACCAACGGCTACCACGCCTCTCGCACCCTGGTTGTCCTGAACGTTCTTATAGGAAACTCCGGCTGGAAGGGCGGCCTCACCGAAGGGGGCGGCCATTATCACGAAACCGGTGGCAAGGACGCGAACCCATATAACTTCAAGAAGATGCACCCGAACAAGCTGACGGCCTTTGGCATTCGGAGCAACAGGGAAAAGGACAAATATGAGGAAACCACCCTCTTTGAAGGGTACCCGAACAAGGCCAAGCGCCCCTTCTTTCCCTTTACGGGAAATCTCTACCAGGAAATCATCCCCTCCGCGGGAGATGGGTATCCCTATTCCATTGGCTGTCTGTTTCTGCACAAGGGAACACCGGTATTCTCCTCCCCGGTGGGTCACAAATTGATCGCCATACTGAAGGACACGAGCAAGATTCCGCTCTTCATCGCCTCGGATATCGTTATCGGCGAGACATCCATGTACGCCGATTACATCATCCCCGATCGCTCCGTTTGGGAGCGGTGGGGCACGCCGCACACCACGCCTGCGGTGCTCACCACGGTGAGCAAGGTTCGACAGCCCGTCGTGGCCCCGGCGACCGACATCGTAAAGGTGGATGGCCACGAAATGCCGATTTGTATGGAGACCTTCCTGATTGCCGTTGGCAAGCAATTGGGGCTCTCCGGCTTCGGCGCCGATGGTTTTGGGAAGGGCATGGCCTTCAACCGCATCGAGGACTGGTTCCTCAAGGCCGTGGTGAACATGGCTATGGGGGACAAATTGGATGAGAACAAGCGGCCGAAGGATGCCGTACCGGAGGCGGATGAGAAGGAAATGGCCCTGTTCGTCAAGGCCAGACGTCATTTGCCCAAGGCCGTCTTCGATCCGGAGAGGTGGAAAAAGGCCGCCGGCGAGAAATACTGGAGGCGCGCCGTCTATGTGCTGAACCGCGGCGGCCACTTCATGGACTGGGAGAAACGATACAAAGGCAACGTCCAGCAGCACGCGTGGAAGGGCCACTTCAACCTGTTCTGCGAACCCGTGGCGATGACCAAGAACACCATGACCGGCGAATACTTCGACGGGCTGCCGAAATATGAACCGGTGACAGACGCCAAGGGCAACCGCATCAAGGACACGGGCTTCGATATGCACCTGATCACGTTCAAGGACATTCTCGGCGGCCATTCCCGGACGCGTCCGGCCGACCCGTGGCTGCGGGAGATTCTGATGATAAACCCGATCTTGCTGAACAGGCAGGATGCAAACCGGCTCGGCATCAAGAAGGGCGACGCCATCCGTGTCAAGTCCCAGACAAACCCGGAAGGGTGTGTTCCGCTGGGGGATGGCGCGAACCGGACCATCCGTATCGAAGGCAAGGTCGAGGTCATCGAGGGCATCCGGCCCGGTGTCGTGGCCGTTCCATGGCACCGGGGCCACTGGGCCTATGGGTCCCATGATGTGGAGATCGACGGGCAGTTGGTGAAAGGCGATCCGTCCCGAGGCGGCGGTCCGGTGGTGAACCCCGCGTTCCGAGAGGACACCTCCATCGGCAATGTTTGCCTCACCGACCCGATCGGAGGCAGCGCGTCGTTCTACGATACGTTTGTCAAGATCGAGAAGGTCTGAAGCCGGTCGGAGGATCATACTGCTGATGACCAGACCGCGTTTTCCCTATCTCAGGCTTTCGCTGACGAGACGCTGCGGGCTGCGGTGCATGTACTGCAAGGAAGAGGGTCCGCAGGACGGCGGCGATGTCGAGCTGCCCGTTTTGCATCTGACGGAGATGGTGGAATTCCTTTGTGGCGCCGTTGGCGTGGAAAAGGTGCGCCTGACCGGTGGGGAGCCGCTTGAGCGGAGTGACTTGTGCGAGGTGATCCGCTCCCTGAGGGGCATTCCTCAAATCCGCGAGGTCTGCATGACGACCAATGGGCAGAATCTCGCCTCGGAAGCACAATCCCTGAAGGAGGCCGGGCTCGACAGAGTAAACATCAGCCTCGATTCTCTCCGGGAGGACACGTTCCGCCGCATTACCGGCGGGTCCTTGTACCGGACCCTGGACGGGATTCATGCGGCCTTTTCCTGTGGGCTGACCCCGGTGAGAATCAATGTCGTGCTCATGCGTGGCGTCAACGATCGCGAGATCGCGGATTTTGTTTACTTCGCGATAAGAATTGGCGTGGAGGTCCGCTTCATCGAGCTGATGAGGGCGGGACCGGCGGCGCAGTGGCACAACGAGCGATTCTTCCCTGCTGCGGCGCTTCAAGCCACTTTGCAGGAGCATTTTAATGTCACCGAGTTGGGGAAATCGGGTTCCGGACCGGCATCCCTTTACCAAGTGCGCGGGCAGGGGAGTGAGGCGCGCGTCGGGATCATCGCACCTGTGACCAGACCCTTCTGCAATTCCTGTCAACGGCTGCGGCTCGATTCGCAGGGCCGGCTCTACAGTTGCCTGATGAGCCCGCGGCGGTTGTCTCTTGTGGAGATTCTGGAGTCGTCCGGGAGCGGCCCGCAGACGCACGCCGCGTTGCACACCTTCCTTTCGCACAAGCGCCAATCGGTAAAGACCTCACGGGGCGCTCTGGTGTCCATAGGGGGGTGAGCAGGAGATGGCCAAGGTCGTGTTGACTTGTCTGATTTTTTCCGTCGCATTTCAACATCACTCTCTCTGTCACGCTCTGGACGGGGAGGGGGTGTCGTCACCCTCCCCTCAAGAGCCGTTGATTAAGCTGCTTATAAGGAAAGGGCTCATCACGGAGAAGGAGGCGTCCGAACTGAAGGCCGAGCTGGAAACGGGGCCTCAAACGAAAGAGATTGACAAAAAAATCGAAGATGCCATCGCAAAGTGGAAGAAGGAATCCGCCGCCCCGGCCGGATCGGTCCCGTTGAGGCTTGGAGTGCCGCCCGCAGGAGAAGGCGAGCCGGGGGTGAACCTCGGTTTGCAGTATCGGGTCATGTACAACGGGTCGAACATCCCGGGCCTCGACGGCTCCACGTTTTCCGATCCGGAGGGCTATGATTTCTTCCGCCAGCGATTCCGCATTACTCTTGATGTGAAACCCGTCGAAAAGGCAGGGGGATACGCGCAATTGGAATTCCGAAATGCGTGGGGCGTCGGTCCGGGAAACAATGGGGTCGGATGGCCGGCCAATGTGGCCTTCAACCGGCTCAGCGCCAGAGGCATACGATATGGATACCTCTACTACCTTCCCGGGGACAAACATAATGTGTCGGCCGGCATCCTGCCCCTTTCCGACCAGGTCGGCGATACCCTCTTCTCGTCGGACTGGGATTTCAACGTCGGCGGCGTGAATTATACGGGCACACTGCACAACATCGAATACAGGGCCGCCTATGTCAGACTGGTTGACACCCTGGGCACGGGCGTGGACAGAGAGGGGCACTTTTACATATTCGATGCGAATGTTCCCATCAACGGAGTGACGCTCGGGGCGCACGCGTACTACCTCGATAAAGACAGCAACTCACTCGTGCAGGGGTTTGAGGGTCAGGAGGCGGACGAGGGTTGGTATTCCGTTACCGCCTCGACAGAGATTAGCGAGGTGGACCTGAACGGCTTCTTTATGGTCAACACCGGCCGGCTGGAGTCTGACGCCCACACCGGATTCGCGGCCAAAGGGGAGGCAAGTGTCCCCGTGGGGGAAGCGAAGCTCAGCGTGCTCGGGATATACAGCTCGGGAGACCCAGAGGGCCGACAACTGAAACGGGCCTTCGTGACCCCCGAAAGTTTATTAGGGACGGAAGGGTACTGGCAGTACACCCACATCTTTTCGGCCAACGGCCCTTCGGATGTGAACGACCTCGCCGTGGATATGGGCAACCGGGGCCAAGGACTGGTAACCCTCCAGTCCAAACTGGACTTCCCCATAACCGATTGGGCCTCGGGACAGTTGGAGACCGGGTGGTTCAGGGCCTCTCACCGGAGGAACTTCGGCGAGAACATGGGATGGGAGTTCGGCGGAATGGTCACCTTTCAACTGACAGAATATCTTGCGCTCGAAGTCGGCGCAGCGGGCGCGTTCCTGGGGAATCAATTCGATTACGAAGAACGAGACATCTACGAGGCCTTCTCCAGGTTCCAATTGGAATTCTAATTTGTTGCTCACAGCGAAGAAATATCTGCATGGTCCTCTGGAAGTACGCGGGATGTTGCAAGACGCGGCCCAAGGGCCTCGCGCGGGAGAACGCATGGCCAAGATACTGATTGTGGATGACGAAGAAGAGGTCGTGGACTCGCTGAGGATGATCCTTGAAGCGGAGGGCCACGTCGTTGATTCCGCATCGAGCGCGAAAGAAGGACTGCGAAAGCTACAGCAGGACGACCCGCCCGCCCTCGTTATTGTGGACGTCATGATGGAAACCTTGACGGCCGGGGCCATGATGGTGCGCCAGATCCGGGAAGCCACCCCGTCACCTGATATTCCCGTCATCATTCTTTCGAGCGTCAATCGGGAGTTTCCGGGGCTGCGGTGGAACCAAGGCGATCTGGATGACGGCTGGCTCCCCGCAAACCGGTTTATCGAGAAACCATACAAGCTGACCGAGATTCAGCAGGCAGTACGTGAACTGCTCCGAATCGGCAGCGGCGGCAACGGCCCCGAGCCGGTGTGCCGATGAAAAATCACGGAACCCAGGAAGCGCAAGACAGCAAGGCAAGACACCGCGAGTTTTCCGAGGATGAGTTTCTGCATATCTCGAGCTGAAGAGGGTCCAATGGGGTCACAGACCCGGAAAAGTGATGCGACGAGGCGTTTGGCTGCTTCCTTCGCCGTGGATCGTCTGTGGAGACAAGCCGCGTTTCTCCAGCAGCCGTTGGCGCGCTTTGTCCTCTTTCGCTGGGTCGCGGCGGGAGGCGTGTTAGTCGCCCCTCTTGTTCTGGACGAGATTCTGGGACTCCATATCCCCCTCACGCCGACGAGCGCGATTGCGGCAGGCCTCGCCGTCACCAACGCCGTCTATCTGGTCCTGCTCGATCGGATGGAAAAGGCGGGCTGGTCAAGGGGCATCCAATGGATGGGGCCGCTGCAGGCCTGCCTCGATCTGTTGATCCTCTCGGTTCTGCTGTTCATGACCGGCGGCATCCGCAACCCCCTCCTCATGTTCTTTGTCTTCCACGTGATCATTACGGGAATCTTATTTGAGCGAGCGGTCTGCTTCGCCATTGCCCTCTTTGGCATGTTCCTGGTCGCCGTTGAATGTGCAGCGGAATTCCTGTTGCCGGGACTGTCGCCGGACATCTTCACACTGGGGCCAATCGCCGCGCCAGGGCACTTCAGATACATCGCGTGCATTCTCGGCGCATTCAGTATAACGCTCCTGGTGACGGCCTATCTGACCTGCGACATTGCGGCCAGGCTTCGCCGAGAGGAGAAACGCCTCGCCGCGGCCACCGAGCATCTTGCGAGGCTTGAGGAGGCGAAATCCCGCCTTCTCCATTTTGTGGCCCACGAGATGAAATCGCCTCTCGTCGCCATCACAAGCTGTGTTCAAGCGGCCACTGCCGTGCTGAAGAAAGAAGAGGGCCTCCCGCCCGCAGCGCTCGACATGCTGGACCGCGCCCAGCGCAGATCGGCGCAGATGGGGTCGCTCGTCCGCGAGCTGCTCGAGCTCTCGCACCTGCAATCCATGCCTGAAACTGCCGCGCGGGACCGGGTCGATCTTCGACGGCTGTTGCAGGTTGTCCTGGACGACCAGCAGCAAGCAGCGGAGGAACAAGGCATTGCCCTGTGCATGCCAGCCTGCGAAGCCGAACTCCATGTCCTCGGTGACAGCGAACCGCTGCACCGGGCCTTCGGCAATCTTGTAAGCAATGCAATCCAGTATACGCCCCCGGGGGGGAAGGTGACGGTCACCGTGGAAAGGAACGGGGACGAGGCCAAGGTGATCGTGGCCGATTCGGGGATCGGCATCCCGGAGAAGGACCTGGAGAACATCTTTCAGGAATTCCATCGCTGCGCGAACGCGAAGAAGGTCTCTCGTATCGGCACGGGGCTTGGCCTGGCCATTGTGAAGACCATCGTCGAGAACCACAACGGCCGTATCGCCGTGGAAAGCAACCTCGGACAGGGAAGCGCCTTTACTGTTTGGCTGCCTATCGCGGACCAGGAGATCGAATCGGAACAGAGAACGGAGGAGGAGCGAATGAAATGAGGAACGATTGGGCGTCTTGGCATGGTTCTTTCTGGAAAGGAGAAGGACGATGAAGAGCAAGGGGTTTGTTATCGGAGCATGTCTGGCGTGTGCTCTTGTGTTGGCCGTGATGTGCCAGCCGGGCACGCAGGCCAAGTCGGATCTGGTGGGCCTGAAGATCGGCGTCGTCGATCTGCAGAAGGTGGTGGATGTCTATCCTACGAAGGTGAAGCTCGAGAAGGAATTGCAGTCGGAACGAGATAGCGCCGAGGCGGAGCTGACGAAAATGGCCAAGGAAATCGAAAACCTTGCAGAGGAGCTCAAGGTGCTCGAAGCGAAATCGGACATGGCGAGGGACAAGCGTCTCCTCATCGCGGAGAAGCGCGCAAAAATGTCCGTGCGAAAGGCCTCCGCCGATTACGAGTTTGTCGAGCGGTACAAAGGCGCTCTCCAGCTCGTTTTCACCGAGGTCATTACCGACCTGGAAGAGTTCCGCAAAAGCATGGGGTACGATCTCATCGTCAATGTGGATCGGGAACCCATGAAGGCGGGGTCCCTTGACCTGATCCAGAAACAGATCGCGCGGAAGGTCGTTTTGGCCTCCAACGGAACGCTGGACCTGACCGACGAGGCCATCGAGTTCATCAAAAACAGAACAAGCAAACAAGAAAAGTGAAGAGGAACCCCCGGTTTTTGGGGAGGAGAAATGACATGAAAACCGTTTCGTTTGGACTCGCCGTGGTGTTCTTGCTGGCGAGTGTGGAAGGAGGGCTTTTCGCCCAGAGCAAAGATGTGGAAAAACGCCTCAGCGCGTTCGAGAAACAATTGAACGCTGCGCTGAGGGTCATCAAAGAGCAGGACAAGAAAATAAAGGAGCAAGCTGCACAGCTGAAAAGGCTTGAGGAAAAAGAGAGTCCCGGCGGAAAAATCGACGAGGCCATCGGCAAATACCTGAAGGAGCAGCACATAGAGAAGCCGGATGCGGTTGCCGGAGCGAAGAAGGGAAAGTTCTACATCGAATCCGCCGACGGCTTGTTCAAAATCGGCTTCTTCGGCCGCGTCCAGTTGGATTTTCGCGGCTTTGAGGGGGGGCCCATCGAACCGTGGGGCGGCCACGACTTCCACAACAACTTTTTTCTGCGGCGCGTGCGACTGGGAATGGCCGGATACATGCACGGCAAGCCCAACAAGTTCAAAGTCCAGGCCGACATCACCCACGACCAGGTGCACATCCGCGACGGCTATATGGAACTGGCCTATGTGCCGTGGCTGAAGGTTCGATTCGGCCACTTCAAGCCGCCCTTCGCCCGTCAGCAATTGCAGTCGTCGAAGTACATCACCATGATCGAGAGGGCGCTGCCCGTGGATAACCTGTCGCCAGAGCGTGATTACGGCATCATGGCCCACGGCGACCTCTTCGATGGGACCGTGCAGTACGGCACCGGCATCTTCCAAGGCGCCGATGGCGACCACGGCGACAACAACGACGCAGCCGACTGGGTGTATCGCCTCAACTTCAAACCCTTCAAGCACACAAAGAATCCCTGGCTGGAGGGGTTTGAACTCGGCCACGGCTTCACTATTGGCAACCAGCCCCTGCATCGAGGGTTCCGCGGGAGGACCGCCACCGACGTGGATTTCTTCAATCCGGGCAGTGTGGCGGCGTTTACCGACCCCACGGGCAGCACCAACGTCCAGGTTCACGGCACGCGCACAAGGGCGACGGTGGATGGCGCGTGGTATATCGGGCCGTTTGGCTTGCAGTGGGCCTATATCCATGCGGACGAAGAGCGCGGCCACACACCGTATGTGGCTCCAGGCTTTGCTTCAAACCTGGGCAGCCTGGAAAGCCAGGGGTGGTACGTCGAGACCTCGTACCTCCTGACGGGCGAGAAGAAATCTTCTCACCATGTCAAGCCGAAGCACAACTTCGATCCCCTGGGCGGCACGGGCTGGGGCGCGTGGGAAATCGCGACCCGCATCGGACAGGTGGAATATCAATCGCGCGACAACCTGTTCAACTATACGTACACGGACTCCCAGGGCAACGTGATCACACAGCCCTTCAAACACCAGCAGAACACCGCATTTACATTCGCTGTCAACTGGTATCTGAACCCGCACACCCGGATCGGTGTCAACTGGGTCCACAACATCTTCGACGAGCGCCTTGAGGCCCCGGAGCGTGACCTGGACACGGTCCTCGCACGCTTTCAAATCTACTGGTAAAATCGCGTCGTCTACGGGCGGACACCCGCCGGAGGGGGAAAGGCGTTGATACGCTGCGCGCCTTTTCCCGTCCGGCGCTCTCCTCGGACTGCGGCACTCGGACATTGTAGTCCTTCTTGGACAGCCACTTGGACTTGGTCCGGCCATAGCTCCATCGACCGAGGTACCGCTTGTTTTGAGGCAGGCGCTTCACACAATGGTGATCCCATCTCTTGGTGGTCGATCTCCTCCGCGGATGCGGCATCGTTTGATGAGATTGCCTTGCCGTCCCGCGAAGCGCGGGACTCCTCGCAATGAGAACCCGCACCGTCCCGGGCGAGGCGGATCAGCACCCGCCTCTGGATCAACGCACAGTGGAGCATTGCCTTTGTGCTGCGCTATGCGGGAGTGGACTGTTTTTGTCACAATTAGTTTAATATATGAAGTATTAGGCTTGACAGGGTCCTCGCGCGCGGAGTAAGATGCCGGCATGGGATCGGGCGGGATGCCGGTAACTCAAACCAGGAAGGCAAGTGTTGCATGAACAAAAAGAGGGACCTTCGAGGCGTTCGACGGCACAATCGACGAGTCGTCCTCGAAGCGATCAAGGATGCCGGGACAACCACGCGCGTTGACCTGGCGCGGCGAACCGGTCTGTGCGCCGCAACGGTGGGGTTTCTGGTCGACGACCTGCTCCGAGGAGAATGGATCCGCGAAAGCGGCAAACGGGAATCCAGCGCAGGGCGAAAAGCGACGATCCTCGAACTCGACCCGTCCCATTGGCGTTTCATCGAGATC
>JAADGH010000138.1 GCA_013152475.1 Planctomycetota bacterium | reverse complement strand
GAGGCAAGACACCCACTAATTTCCGAAGAAATCTGTCTCAAAAGCTGAGAAACATTTCACATGAAGCCGTCGAGGCCCGAACGAAGTGCCCCGTCGCCTACCTGCCTGTGGGCGGGATCGAATGGCATGGAGAGCACAATTGTCTCGGCCTCGACACGGTGAAGATCCACGCCATTGCCATGAGGTGCGCCGAGGCCATCGGCGGCACGGCGTTCCCTGCGCTCTTTTACGGCGAACCGAGGGAAAGCTATCTCATGGAGGCCAACCACGATCCCGATGGGAAAATTCGGGATAAGATGCAACTCCCCGAAGGGAGCTTCGCGCCGGGCTATATGGAGGAACATCGGCGCAACGCGGACCTGGGCTATGTGAATCTGCTTCTTCATATCCTCCACCAGCTCCGAAGCCTTGGCTTCAAGGTCATCGTTGTCATGGCCGGGCACTACCCCCTCCTCCGCCACGCCACCGCGGCGTGTGAGCTCTTCAACCTGGAAGTGCGTAATGCCGCGACAGCCTGGGCGTGTACCGGATATGAGCTCGTCCGGGACAAAATCCCCCATGCCGGCGACCATGCCGCCGCATGGGAGACCTCGTTGATGTTGGCCTTGCGGCCCGAGCTGGTTGACCTGTCACGATTGCCCGAGGACATGGATAAAGATCTGATCGGCGTCAGCGGCCGTGACCCACGGGAACACGCCTCGAAGGAATACGGTGAGGAGGGCCTCGCCGCCATTGTGGAAGGGGTGCAGGAGAAGGTCCAGCAGCTTCTGAGACCATACACCAAGTGAGCAAAGGATAACCCATGTCCGACCCAACAGCCATACTGACACAAGAGGCGCTCCCCGCCCACGATCATCGCGTGCTCGAAGCGGGTTCGCTCGATTTCCCATATCGCCTCCCCGCGGCCGAGTCGAAGAAGGAATGGGAGGCGCGGGCCGAGCGGATCCGAAAGCGGGTCCTCCTGTCGGCTGGCCTGCTGCCCATGCCGGAACGCACACCCCTACGGGCGAAGGTCTTCGGCAAGGTCGAGCACGACGGCTTCTCGGTGGAGAAGGTCTACTTCGAGAGCTACCCCGGCTTCCTCGTAACGGGAAACCTGTTCCGGCCGCTGGGTCGGAAGGGCAAGTTCCCCGGTGTCCTGTCTCCGCATGGTCACTGGCCTCAGGGTCGCCTGACTCACGCAGAAAACGGCTCGGTGCCGGGACGGTGCCTGACGTTGGCGCGTCTCGGATTCGTCGTGTTCATGTATGACATGGTCGGCTACAACGACAACTACCAGGTAAAGCACCGCCCGCCCAATGAGTTCGGACCGGAGACAGAAATCTGGGGCGTGACCACCTTCGGCCTGCAGCTCTGGGCCAGCATTCGCGCCATCGACTTCCTCCAGTCGCTGCCGGACGTCCGGAAGGACAAGATCGGCTGCACCGGAACATCGGGCGGCGGCACGCAGACCTACATGGTGACGGCTGTGGATCCGCGCATCACATGCTCGGCGCCCGCGTGCATGATGTCCGGCCATTTCCAGGGCGGATGCCACTGCGAGAACGGCCCGCAGCAGCGGCTCGATGGAGCGAACAATGTCGAACTCGTCGGCACGTTCGCCCCTCGACCGACGCTCCTCATCTCCTGTACGCAGGACTGGACGAACATGAACCCCATCGCCGAGGTGAAGGCGCTGAAGAGGATCTATAAACTGTACGATGCCGAAGACCGCGTGGCCTCTGCGCATTTCGATGCGCCGCACAACTACAACCAGGACTCGCGCGAGGCGATGTACGCCTGGTTCTGCCGGTGGCTGAAGGGCCAGAAAAACGTTGGCAAGAAAATATCCGAGCCGCCGTTCGAACCATTAGCCCCGGAGGATCTGCTGGTTTTCAAGAAACGATCGCGACCGAAGCATGTCCCGCGAGGAAGAAAGGCCGTTCAAAAAATCATCACCGAACACAGGAAGCAGGTCGCCAAGCTGCGCCCGAAGGAGCTCGCAGAACCCTATCGGCAAATGCTCTCCGCAAGCTTACCGTCGGCAGATGAACTCGTCTATAGCGTTCGCTATCGCAGATTCAACTTGCCGGGGTGCTCCGGCCATGGGAGAGTGATCGCAAGGCGCGGAGTTGGCGACAGCATTCCGGCGATCTGGCTCGTGCCCGAAGACGCAAAGGCAAGCTCGCCCGCCACGCTCGTCGTTCACCCGAAAGGCAAGTGCTGCTTGTTGACTCGTGATGGGAAAAGGCCGTCCGCATTGGTGGCAACACTGCTGTCCAAAGGCCATCGTGTGCTTTCGATTGACACCTTCCTGACGGGTGAGATGGAAGCGCTTCGTCCCGTGGCCGAGCAGGTGCGGCAGGCGAACCATTTCTTCACGTACAACCGAACGGAGCTGGCGCACCGTGTGCAGGACATCCTGACATCCATCGCCGCGCTGTTGCATTTCGAGAAGGCCAAGACGGTCAATCTCGTGGGTGTTGGGCGAGCGGGTATCTGGTGCCTCCTCGCCAGGCCGTTGGCGCCGGTTCAGGGAGCGACGGTCGCGGACATGGCCGGCCTGAACATCGACAGCGACGCGAAGTGGGCCGATGAGCTCTTCATCCAGTTGATCCGCCGAGTGGGCGACGTGCGCACCGCCATCGCCCTCACCGCCCCCGCGCCGCTATGCCTGCACAACCTGCACAAGACTTTCCCGACACGGTGGGTGAGGGATGTCTACCGAGCGGCTGGAGGCGGAAGGAACTTGCGCATTCAGGCTGGGTTGATTTCGGCCAAGAGGGTTGCGTCGATGCTGGGCAGAGGAGGTAAGTAACTGCGGTCCTCACTTCTTGCGCTTCTCTGCCTTCTTCAGTGACCGCAGATCGGCCTTGTCTTGAGCGCGGCCGGCAGCGGCCTTCGACTTGATGAGGTCGTCGAGTGACAGGTAGTGCGCATCGACGGGGCCATACTTCGCATTGACCCGCCGGCCCCATGCGGCCTTGAAACTGGTTATGCCGCTCAGACTCGACAGGAGATCAATCCTGACCGGCGCGACGCCAAGCTGAACGATCACCTCGGGGTCTGTCAGATCGTCCACGGTGAAGCCGAGCTCTGCGCCCCCGAAGAAATCCTTGATGGCTTTCAGTATGCGTTTCGCGGAATCTCTGGCGCCTTCGTGAAAGATGTCGAGGTCTTTCGTTGCCCTCGGGCGGGCGTAGTGAGCCACCGCGTGCGCTCCGGCAATCAGATACTTAACGCCGTTTGCGTCTAATGACTCGAGAAACTCTTCGTAATCGGACGGGGCCATCAAGTCCCTTCGCTTTCAGAGAACTCAGGAGGCATTCATCGACGGCATCAACTCGCTGCTCGGGCGTCATGTCCTCGAACCAGAATCGAAAATCCTGCTCCTCGGCCTCCTCCTTGCGCACGACGACGCCTGTCCATATTCTGCCCTTCTTGTCCGTGGCTTGTCCTCGCTTCTCCATCACGTCGTCCACTACAATGTTTGCCCTGCCAATAACTTCATTATACCATTACACGCAGGCAATGGCAACAAAGAGCAGGAGCGGCACATGTCCGCGAATGGATTGGCAGTCAGGGGCACGATGGCGTAAACTGTTCCCATGAAGGATTATCCTGTTCATCTCGACGGTGTGATCCAAGCGCGTTTCGCTCAACGCCCAAACCGTTTCCTCGTTCGCTGCCGACATCCGAGCCTGGGCATGGTCGAGGCGTTTCTCCCGAATCCGGGGAGGATGTGGGAGCTGCTTTTGCCCGGAGTCACACTCTATCTCACACCTGAAGCTATGTCCCCCACGCGCAGGACGAAGTACACCGCCGTGGCTGTCGAGCGCGATGGCGAACCGGTGTTTCTGCATACGCACCTGACGAATCACGTGGCGCGGTTCCTCATCGAGCGGGGACGAGTCCCGGGCCTGGAGGACGCAAAGGTCGTCGCCTCGGAGGTCGCACACGGACACAGCCGGTTCGATTTCCTCCTGCGGAGAGGCGGACGCAAATTTTTCATGGAAGTGAAATCGTGCACGCTGTTCGGCAATGGCGT
>JAADGH010000225.1 GCA_013152475.1 Planctomycetota bacterium | reverse complement strand
ATACTCGGGTCTGTGGAAAGTCGTCGCCAGAGTATATGAGGACGAGCCGAAGACGGAGCTCTTCGAGAGCAGCAGCGACCCGGACGAGCTGACGAATGTGGCGGATGCGCATCCCGATGTTGTGGCGGAACTCAGCAACTGTCTCCGCCCCGCCATTGAATCGCCCTACTTCTTCAACGACCTTGAGGACCGAGACGCATGAGCGACATCACCACCTTCGACGCCTGCTGCACTCTCGGCCGATCCGTTCGCATGACGGAGGGCCGACCGGAGACGCCGGAAGCGATCCTCGCAGAGATGGATCACTTCGGCATCCACGAGGCGCTTGTGGTGGACTCCCTCTCCCGCGAGGCAAGCCCCAAGGCGGGCAACCAGCGAATCATCGAGCGAACGAAAGACCACCCCCGGCTCCATCCCGCCTGGGCCGGGCTCATGACCCACAGCCACGAGCTGCCGCCGCCGGAGGAGCTTTTAAGCCAGATGCGCGAGCTCGGTGTCGGCGCGCTGTTCCTGTTCTACGGACAATACGACATTCGCCTCAGCGATTGGGGCATCGACGACCTGCTCGAGGTCCTGGCCGAAGCCCACGTCCCGCTGTTCCTCTGCCCCAGCGACTGGCGCGAGCCGGGGAAGGTGAACGCTTCGGACTGGGAGGGCGTCGTCGGCGTCTGCCGCCGATTCCCCGAATTGCCCGTCGTCGTCACCGAAAACCGGATCTACAAAAGCCAGCGGGCCGTCTATGCCGCCATGGCCGAGTGCCCCAACCTGAAGCTCGACGTCTCGGCGCTGTGGCTTCACAAACGCGTAGAATTCATCTGCCGCGAGTTCGGCGCGGACCGCCTCGTCTGGGGATCGCAGTTGCCCGAGCGCAACGCCGGCGTGCCGATCATGCAAGTCAACTACTCCGACATCTCCGAGGACGAACTGGCCCTCGTTGCCGGCGGAAATATGCGACAGATGCTGTCGTGGAACGAAAACATCCGGTTCGTCGGCAAAGAAGTGGAGCTGCCGGAGCCGGACGACCCCCTCCACCGCGCCGCCCGTGAGCGGCTGTCCCTGCGCGGGGAGGAGTTCTACGACTGCCACGGCCACATCGGCCGGAGCACTCCGCACCATGTGGTCGAGGATGGACCGGCCGATCTCGTGCGCGAGATGGACAAGTTCGGCATCCGCACCTGCTGCGTGTTCAGTCTCGAAGGCGTCTTTGCCGACGAGACGTTCGGGAACGATCTGACGGCCGAGGCGGTCAAAGAGTTTCCGGACCGCTTCGTCGGCTTCACCCTCCTCAACCCGAACCACGGTGAACGGCTGATGCGCGAGGAGATGGAGCGCGGCCTATCGATGGGCATGAAGGGGATCAAGCTCATCTGCTCCTACCACGGCTACCCGACGGAGGGCCCGCTGATCGACGTGGCCTGCGAGTTCGCCCACGCGCATGGGCAGTTCATCCTCAACCACCAGTGGGGCTCGGCGGAGCAGATCGAACGGCTCTGCACCACCTATCCCGATGCCTGCTTCTTCACCGGCCACTCGACCGCCGCCTACGCGCAGGTGACGAAGAAGGTGGATAACTTGTTCATCTGCACCTGCCCGTTCCTGAACTGGCGGCAGACGGAGCAGTATGTGGAGCTCTACGGCGCCGACCGAATCCTCTTCGGCTCCGACCTGACCGACCTGCCCATCGCCTGGGGCATGGCGCAGATTCTCTACGCCCGCATCCCCGAGTGCGACAAGCGCAAGATCCTCGGCGAAAACCTGAAGGCGCTGCTGGGCAAGTACGGGAAATAGGGAAGGGCGGCGCAGACAAGCGGACGGGCTACCCCAGCGTCACGCCCTGCAGGTACGAGCCGGGGTTGGGGTGGTGGAGAATGACGCCGAGGACGGTCCAGAACCCGGCGGTGATCAATGAACCGAAGATCATGCCGAGGAAAAACATCCGCGACCGTCCGTAGTGCTGCGAGGCCAGCTTGAGGATGAACACCTTCACCGTCCACGCCAGGAACACGCTGAACCAGAGCCACGTCATGGGCAGGCTGAGGCAGATGGGCAGGCCGATGTAGTGCACCGGCCACCAGACGTAGGTGTGGCGGAGGAACATGAGAAGCCACATGATCCCCGCGCCGATGCCGATGAACAGCCAGCCGGTGAAGCCGTCGGGCGGGCGCGGGTTCTTCAGATACTTCGCCGTCCAGTTCCAGTGCTGGAAGCCGCACGGCCACGCGGGCCAGGACCAGTAGCCGTTGTAGAGTCCATACTTGTATCCCACGGCCAGGGCCGCGATCAGCGACCCGGAGAGCGCAAGGATCGAGGCCAGCATAAACGCCAGAAGCATCGGCCGGCGACGGCGGATCTCGTCGGTGAGGCGCATGCCCTGCATGGCCTGGGTCATGACAATGGTGCGCAGGTCGCCCGACCAGACGGACGTGAACCCCAGCGCCGTCACCCCCGGCACGCCGAGCGCCTCCGTGCCGATCTGGTTGATGAGGACCGCGTTCGGGATGTAGACCCCGCGCGCGAAGCCGACGCCCGCCTCGCAGATGATTCGCGTGAGGCAGTAGAAGATGACGATCACCGCGATCATCAGGATGACGCAATGCTGAAGCGCGAGGCCGAGGCGATGGAGGAAGGCGATCATGTAGATGAAGCACAGGAGGAACGCCCAGACCGCCGCGCGGTAGGACATGATCTCGTGTCTGTCCTCGGGTGTCTTCCGGAAAAGCAAACCGTTCCAGAAGACCTTGCCGAGGTGTTTCCGCGCCACCCAGATGCCGCCGACGAAGAGGACGATCATCGTGCCGAAGCCTTCGTAGGCCGTGAGGGGGTTGCTGCAGTAGAGCACCTGGCGGTTTGGCAGGACCGCCCCGCACGTCATGCGAATGATGCCGACCTGGAGTTTTCCGAGCACATGGAACAGCCACAGCCCGAGGCTGACGTCCAGCCCCACCAGATATGCAAAGCCCATAGCCGGGAAGTTGATCGTGGCGGTGTAGGACACCATGCGCCGCAGGACGTAGATGCGGCGGACCAGTTGCACCTGCGGCACGTTGGGGAAGAAGCCGCTCAGGGCGTTGTAGCTGAGGATCACAAAGGGTACAGCCGCGCCGTACCAGACCATGCGGTCGCGGAAGAAAGGGCCGACGGCCCGGTGCTCCTCCACCTTGCACAGCTCCGCGCCGAATTGCATCATGGGGAAGGCGAGGCGCTCGTGCTCGACCCACAGCCGGCGGAAGAGGACCATGAGGCTGATCGTGCCGAGATGCAGCGCGATGAAAAACGTGAACCAGAAGAACACCGGCCCCGCCCAGCTCTGCCAGGGAACGCTGACGCCCGGCGGTAGGCCCTCGTAGAGGTAGCGGATCGCCTCGGGGTCGGTGACGACGGCCCACTTCGGTATGTAGGGAATGAATAGGCTGCCCCATTGGTTCTCGGGGGACTGGAAGTACTGCCAGCCCGTCACCGTGCAGACCCACATCTGCACCAGCCCCCAGCTTGGGATGGCCGAGGCGATCAGCGCCATGGCAAAGGCCACCAGCAGGTCCGGCCCCGAGAAGCCGGCGCGGGGGGAGATTAACCGGAGCAGGGGATTGACGACAAGGCAGATGAGGACCAGGAAGAACATGGCGCACGCGGCGAGGAAGTCGTTGGAGATCCCCTGCCGGGCCAGGCGCGTGTTGAAGAAGACCGACGTAACCACCACGGCGATGGACATCGCGCTGCCGAGCGCGACGCCCCGCCAGGGGAACGTCAGCCAGCCTCCGTCCTGTTCGAGTTCGAGGTCCTCCGACATCAATGCGCCCTGCGTTCGGAAAATGCGGAAATCGCCTGACGGCACAACAGGCGGCTGATTATAGCAGGCGGTCGGGCGGGAAGCAAGGGCGAGGGGGGCGTCCGGGGGCCGCCAAGTCAGAAGGCAGAGCCAAAGAGAAGGAGGGAACCGCACAGCCGTGTTTCATCGGGTGCCACGCTCAAACTTGTTTGAGCGTGTCTTGGGGCGGGGGAAGCGGTGCGAATCGCGTGCGGCTGGCCGCAGATAGGGATGCGGTGCTT
>JAADGH010000194.1 GCA_013152475.1 Planctomycetota bacterium | reverse complement strand
CCCGATGGCCAGCGCGACAAGGACCGCGCCGCCGAGGAGTTCGCTGCGTGTCACGTCTGCTCGCTCGTTTTTCACGCCAAAGGCTCCCTGAGCTCACACTCGACACTGGCTATAGCATCAACAGAGCATTGATGGTCTGCTGTGTCATTCGCTAAAGTTTGACCGTTTCGGCCTGCATCTTCTTCCAGTCGAATTTTTTTACAAGGAAGAGGGCCTGCTTGTCGTCGATGCCGGCGAAGTTGAGGGAGAGCATGGCGGCGCGCGAGGGGCCTTGGTTGAGGATCACCACGACGACGCCCACGTTGTCCGCAGCGTTGTAGAACAGATGGGCCTGGAAGCCGTCGAGCTTCACATCGGACACCTTATCCCCCTTGCACTCGGCGCGGAGGTCCTCGATCTTCCGGTCGATGGTGATCCGGCTGGTGGCCATGAGGAGGGCGGTCATCTCGGCTTCCCCTTTGTAGTATGTGCGCTGGAGGGCGGTGGTCCGGATGACGCCCTTCTTGACGTCCAGCACCTCCACATCCTCGGTTTCCCAGCCCGGCAGGTGGATGAGGAGCGGTTTCAGCGTATCCATCAGGTCGGCGTGGGCAGCGCCTCCGCGGAGCAGAAGGATCGCAAGCAGGAAGCAGCAGGTTGTCTGGTGGTTCGTTCTCATCTTTTCACCCGGCCGTTTGCTCATCACTCATTCGCCACCATATCCTCCGTCTTCAGCAGTCGCCGCCGAAAGCCGCAGGGGCTGCGTTCTTCCTCGATGTTGTCGGGGGGGAGGTGAACGATGTGTTTCTCACAACCCATCCCGGATTCCCTTCCCCTCCTTTTCCTTTTCCTGCTGGATCCGCTCGTGGGCGTAGTCGAAGCTGGATTGGACGATGTCGCTGGTGCTGTCCCAGACGCGGTCTTCGAAGGAGCGCCTCTCCAGGGTATCGAGGAAGCCTTTGAAGTCGCTGAAATAGGAGCCGTAGATGTGGAAACTATCGACGATGTGGCAGTAGGCGCCGAGTTTGAGTTCCTTGCCCAGCTTCTTGCTCAGTTCCTCAGCGACGTAGCGCTGGAGGTCGGTGAAGGCCCACATATTCATGAATGCGGCCTTGAAGGCGTCGTTGCTGCGCATGTGAACGTTGAGCCGGAGCTCGTCGCCGAAGATGCGGAACCACATGCGCTGCAGGCAGGCCGGGTCCTCGACGGCGGGATCGACATCCGGCTTCCAGGTGATCGCCTGGGCGCGGCGGCTGTGGGGGGCCTCCGATAATTTGTCGATAATGAACTTGAACTGGTCGATTTCTCTTTTCTGTCCATCCTCGCCGATGAGGTCATAGGCGAACATGCGCTGGTGGTAGGTGTAGGACCATTTGCCGCTTTCGGGGTCGACCCAGTGGTCGTGGATGCCGTGCACGACCTCCTGGCGGTAGATCTCCAGATCGTCCAGCCCGCCGGGGAAGGCGCGGTGGATGCGCGGCTCCTGGAAGGGTTTCTCGACGACGATCAGGATCGTGCAGTCGCGGCTCTCGGGATCATCGGGTTTGTCGTATTCGGTGTGGATGCGGTCGCCTTCGTTCCAACACCGGATGACGGCTTTTTCCCACGCCTTGGGTAGGGTCTTTTCTCTGACGAAGAGTTCAGCCATTGCGTACCCCTTCGGAATAAAGGCCTGCTATTTGGGGTTGATGCACTTCACAATCCGCCACAGATTCAAGAAATTCACTGGTCGCTCCAGGACCGGCTCCAGGTTAATCTCTTTCAGCAGATCGTGCAAGTCCAGACTTGTGCTGAATCCCAGGCACTGCCCGATGGGCTCGATGACGCCCTCAACCGCGGCGACGATCGGATTGGGACTCTGGAAGTGATTGACGAAATAGATCTCTCCGTTCTTCTTGCACACCCGCTTCATCTCCTCGCCGACAGCGATGGGGTCGGGCACGACGCTGATCACGTAAGCCGCCATGACCTTGTCGAAGACGCTGTCTGGAAAGTCCATTTGCGTGGCGTCCATGTGGTGAAGCTCAACGTTGGGCATCCCGATCTGCTTGCGGAGCACCTCCGCCCGCTCCAGCATGCTCTGGCAGACATCGATGCCGACCAGGTCGATGTCTTTGGGGTAGAAGGACAGGAGCGCGCCGGTGCCAATGCCGACCTCGAGGACCTTTTCGTCCGGCTGGACCCCCATCATCTTTGTTGCAATCCGCTGGCCCTGCTCAAAAAAGGGGCTGAAGATCCAGTCGTAGAACCGGGAGTAGGTGTTGTAGATTGTGTGGATGGCGTCCAATTCCGGCATGCGGGATTTCCTTATGACTCAATAAGCGCAATGCAGATTTTGTCCTGAATACGGCGCAGTTCATAGTTGGGCACACGAAGGGCGCGATGCTTCGGGTCGTTCATGAGAATCGAGAAGGCATAGATCCGGCCGCTGTCGGTGGACAGGTATCCCGACAACGCGCTCGCGCTATCGATATAGCCGGTCTTCCCGCAGATACGGTCGTGATAGCGCTTGTCCTTGAATCGTCGCCGCAGGCTGCCATCCTCGCCGGGCCGTGCGAGGGAGGCGACATAGACCTTGTTGTATTTGTGCCGCCACATGGCGCAGAGAAGCCTCGTGATTTGCGCCGGAGACAGGCGATTCGTGTCGGCAAGGCCGCATCCGTCTACCATTCTATAGCTTCCCGCAGGGATGCCGATTTGCTTGAGAAATCTCGCACAGACCGATACGCCCGCGTCGAAGCTCCCGGCGCCGCCCACTTTGCAGCCAATGAGCTTCAAAAGCTGTTCGGCGTAGAAATTCTGGCTGCGTTTGTTCGTGACAGCGATCGTCTCCTTCAGGTGGTGTTGAGCGAAGGCGGCGACTTCGTTGGACGGGACCTCGACTTGGGCAAGGGACTCCACCGCCACCCGAGGTCTGCCCTTCACCTCCACCCCTGCCCTTCCGAGAGATTCACGAAAGACCGTGGCAAAGAAGAGGGCCGGGTTGTCCACGGTCACAAAAAACTTCCGCGGCCCCGCGTCGCTCCAGCATCGCCCTCCCACCTTGATCCCGGGCTCTCCGGATGTCCGGTCGATGGTGATCATGTCGTGTCTCTTGCTGCCCGTCGTGACACACTCGTTCTCGAACTCGATATACGACGTGGGGGGAATTGCCGACAATCGGGCAGGCTCTCCCGGGGCATTGCCCGGCTGGACCTCCACTTCGACGCAATTGTCGTTGAAGGAAAGCCCGCAGACCGGAGCGCAGTACCACCGCCAGAGCTGGTCCTTCGGCCATTCGGGGTGGATGTACTCACGGTCGAAGAGGGTGTCGTCGGCAACGATGTCGCCTGCGACGACACGGATTCCACCCTCACGGATTGTCCGGGCGAGTGTGTCGGGGATGGCGGTGATGTTCTCCCCGTAGAAGCGGCCGGAGATGTTGGGGTCGCCGGATCCCCGAATGATGAGATCGCCGTGGAGAGTGCCGCCCCGCACCTCGCCGTTTCGGTAGATCGCCGTCCGGAACGTGTAGTCCGGCCCAAGATAGTGCAAAGCGGCGGCGGTGGTGACGAGCTTCATGTTCGATGCGGGTGCGAACAGGCGGTCTGAGTTGCGTTTGAAGACCACCTTGCCTGTGTCTACGTCTACGATGTGGATTCCGGTGACGACCTTATCGAGCTTGGGGTCGCGCAGAATGGACTCCACCTGGGACAGCCCGCCCCCGGCATGGCAGGGCAGACAGACGGCGAACTGCCACAGAAGGCCGGAAATGAGGGCAAACGGGATTTTCCGGCGGCGTGAGAACAAAGGTGTCGCGAACATAACACGGCGGAGCATACCAAATTCTCCAGGAAAATTCAAGATTCAAACACATGGCAGGCGCGCGCCAAGCATAAGAGAGAAAAAGGGAATAGGTCCTCCATAACAGGACGTTCCCCAGAATGCGGACGGGATCAAGCGTAACCACTGCCGGCCATTTGGGTTGCAAAACTCGGCTTGCGGGACCCACGAAGGGTCATCTCTGAAAGCGCATGGGGTGTCAAGTGAATTGTGAGGGATTTTGCGGCGGGCTGAGAAGCGGCCTGTG
>JAADGH010000211.1 GCA_013152475.1 Planctomycetota bacterium | reverse complement strand
TCCTCGGCATCGCGACAAACTTCCTCAAGGGCCTGCTCTTCCCCGTGGCCATTGTGCTGATCGTTGTCTTTGTCATCGTCTGGCTCTGGCTCCGGGCCGGCCTGCGCATGACGCTGGCCCGCGTTCTCGTCAGCGGGATCGTCATCCTCCTCATCGCCTTCATCCTCGCGTCCATCCTCATGCCGACGATGATGAAGAGCAGGGCGCCCATGGAGGAGGCAATGGTGGCAGGCAACCTTCGCAGGGAAGGGAGACATGACCTCGCGGGCGCCGCCCCCGCTTCACGCAGGGGGGGCAGAGGCAGGCGCCCTTCACGTGCCCGCCGCATAGTACCCGTACCAAACGCCATCATGAGTATGAAAGACATCTCCGAGCCGCAGATGGAGATCGGCGTCCGGCAGCAGGTGGCCAAGGCCCCGATGCCCGAGTCCAAGACCCGCTTCTCCTCTGAGCGCGCACGGGTTCTGTATGAGAAGATGCAGGCCAAGCGGAAGGGACGCGCACCGGCGGACAAATACGATAACGACATGGACCGGCCCATGGCGAAGACCGAAGTTGCTGCAGTCGATGAAGAAGTCGGCGGCAAGCGATTGAAGGGAAAGGCATGGAGCGAGGATAGACTCAAGGAACACGCTGATAACGGGCTTGCGGTCCCGCAACAGCAGGGCCCCCAGCAGCTCCTCCTCCGGAGCAAGAAGAAGTCGCGGTCGGAGGTGGCGCAGGAGGAGAAGAAGAAGGTGCAGGAGGTGGAGGCGAACCAGTTGCTCAACCGGGCGGTGTCGCTGGAGAAACAGGGCCGCCTGAACGAGGCCCAGCGCGAGCTGAAACGCGCACAGCAGCTCGACAAGAGCAACGTCCAGGTCAAGCAGCAACTCGACCGCATCAAGGGCCTGCAAGCCGTGCCGGCGAGCAGATGCAGCAGGCCCAAGAGCTGGCAAAGCAGCAGGCGGGACAACCGGCCATCGCAGTATACAAGTCCGGCGCGGCCCGCGGGCCGGGAGCGGAAGGACACGACAGGGGGGCGATGGTGGACGCCAACGAACTTCGCTCCAAGATCGAGCAATACAAGAAACTCCGCGCCGAGGGCAAGCGTGACGAGGCGAAGAAGCTCATCGAAGACATTCGTCGCCAGCGCAAGCAAAGGTACGTGGCGGAAAAAGAAATGACCAAACGCAAGGAGGCCGAGGAAGAGGCGCTGGAAGAGAAGGACGCAAAGCTTGCGCGAACCAGGCCTTCGGCGGCGCCTGTGCGGCCTGGTGTGGTTCCGCCGAGGAAGCCCATGCCCAAGGCGCCCACAGAAACACCGGCAGAGCCAGAAAAGCAAGTCGCCGCCAAGATCGTGAAGAAAAACGAGATGATGAAGCTCTACGAGAAGGGCAAGAAGCTCTACGACGCGGGCAAGTTCGGCGAAGCGCGGGGGATCCTCCAGCGCGTGCAGGGCAGCGGTGTGGATATCGGCTGGTGGCGGAAGCGAAGCACGGCGAACATGATCGCCGCCGCGACCAAGCGCCTGGCCGCCGCCCGCGCCGCCGTAACCACCGGCACGGCCAGCCTGGCCCAGGCCATCCGGCAGCAGGTGGATATGCAGCGCGACGGCGAGGGGGCGACGCTGCTCACCAAGATCGTCGGCGGCAAGGCGAAGGGGGCCCTGCCTATCGAGCTGACCGTGCCCACGGCCGGGACCGTGCCCTACCAGTTCCAGATGCCTCTGGCGGGCGATGCGCAGGGGACGATTCGGATCCGCTGCATCCGCACCGGCGCGGCCCTCTGCCTGCAAGGGGTGATCGCCATCCTGATTCTCGGTGTGGCGCTGGGGGTCGGCTGGCGGCGGACGGGCCTGATGCTCGGTGCGAGCTTTATCGCCCTGGTCATCGCATGGATGGCCCGGACCGTGATAGCCACCCCGGCGAGCGACGCGTATTACCTGATCGCCTTGTGCGCGCTGGCGCTGGCGGTGGTTATTCTTGCGATTCGGATGATTGTGAAACTTCGGGCGGAAACGTCCGTCTAAACGTAGGGCGAGCGATTCGCCCGCCGGTAAGGTAGAAGCGGCATCTTGCCGCTTCCACATGAACGGCTAAGAATTGTAGGAGGGGATTCCCATCCCCGACCCGAGAAGCAGCGGGGGAAGAGTCGGGGAAAGAGTCGGGGAAAGAGTCGGGGAAAGGATTCCCCTCCTACCGAGAAAGAGAAACAAGAATGACCACATGGCGGACAACTTTGGAGGGTAAGAGATGAAGTGGAATCGAATATTGTGGGCGGTAGTCGTGTTGCTGGTCGTCTTCCAGTGCGCATGGGCCAAGGAGCCGGTGAGAGCCGCGAAGGGGAAGAAGGGTATCCTTGTGCCGCCTCCCGGTCCCAACCTGGACTACGTCATCAGTGAGATGACGGCCACGGGTAGAGCCGAGGGGAAGGTCGCCAAGTTCGACATGAAGCTCAAGATCGAGGTCCTGTCCGACCGCAAGCAGCAGGTGCGGCTCCTCACGGGCGACATCTCCATCTCGAAGCTGTCGGTGAGCGGCGGGTTTTTCACCAAGGGGGTGTATCTGGTCCGCAGCGGCAAGAGCGTGGACCTGCTTATCGAGCGGAAGGGCAAGTATGACATCGACCTTTCCTTCGTCCAGCGCATCAAGGAAGTGAAGAGCGAGAGGAGCATCACCCTGCCCCTGGCCCCGGCGGTGAAATCGGTGGTCGAGCTCTCGCTGCCGCTGCCGGATGTGGAAGTGACGACCGAGCCGGAAGTGAGCTTCGAGACGAAACACGTGGGCGACAAGGAATGCCTCGTGACGGTCTACGGCGGCACGTCCGAGCTCGTCCTCCTGAAGTGGATTCCCAAGGCCCCCGAGCGCGAGCTGGAGCCGATCGTTTTCGCCGACCAATTGGCGGTGATGGAGGTCGGCCGCGGCGTGCTCCGCGTGGACAGCACGGTGGCCTACTCCGTCCTCCAGGGCAAGGTGAACAAGTTCGCCGTGAAGCTGCCGAAGGATTGCAGCCTGCTCAGCCTGGATGGCAAGGAGATTCGCTCGTGGGACATCGAGGAGAAGGGCGGCGAGAAGATCCTGAAGATCGACCTTATCGGCGAGGTGAAGGACGAGCATCAGATCGAGCTGAAGATCGAAAAGGTATTGCCGAAGATCCCCGTGGTCTTTGACGTGCCGAAGATCGAGGTAATGGACGTGGCCCGGGAAAAGGGGTTCATCGCCGTCACGGCGGCGAAGGGCATCCAGATCGAGGCGACGGACGTGAAGGACATCTCCCAGATCGACGTTCGCGACCTGCCGAAATCCCTCACCCAAAAGGCAAGCGACGCGCTGTTGGCCTTCAAATATCTGAAGCGGCCCTTCGAGATCAAGCTCTCCGCCGAGGAGGTGGAGGCGAAGGTCTCGGCGGAGGTCTTCACCAGGGTGAAGGCCAGCCTCGACTCGCTGCGAATGAGTTCCGCGATTCAATATCAGATTCGCGACGCGGGCGTGTTCCACCTGAAGATCAAGCTGGCCGACGACCTGAAGCTGATCGACGTCAAAGGCGAGAACATCAACAATTGGGAGCTCGACCCGAAGACGAAGGTCCTGAACATCGATCTCCGTTCCAAGGCCGAAGGCGGGTATGCCCTGGACATCGAGACAGAGATGGAGCTGAAACAAACACAGGGGGTGGCTATCCCGACCATCGAGCTCTTGGACGTGGAACGCGAGCGCGGCTTCCTGACGGTCAGTGCGGTGCCGGGGATTCGCGTGGAGACGGTGGGGATCAAAGGCGCAAGCCAGATCGATGTGAAGGAGCTGCCGCCGGAACTGCTCCGCGCAGTGCGCGGGGCCGCGGACCTGGCGTTCCGGTACATCAAACCGGGGTATCAGATCACGACGAACATCAGTGAGATCCAGCCCGAGGTCGAGGCGGAGATTCGCAATCTCGTGACGATCGATGAGAAGGAGATGAATCTGACCGCGGACATCCTCTACAAGATTCGCAAGGCGGGGGTCTTCCAGCTCAAGGTGAAGATACCGAAGGACCTGCGGCGGCAGGACGTGGTGGGCGACGACATCGACGAGCAGAGCTGGGACGAGGCGAGCGAGACCCTGACCGTTAGCCTGAAGAAGAAGGTGGAAGGCGAATACCAGCTCAAGATCGAGGCGCAGAAGACGCTCGAAGACATTACGAAGGGCCTGGACATCCCCGTCCTCAGCGCCCTGGATGTGAAGAAGGAGCGCGGCTTCCTGGCCATCAAGACAAAGACCAGCATCCGCCTCAAACCGGCCGAGGGGAAGATGAAGGGGCTGGATGACATCGACATCACCGAGCTGCCATGGGACGTGCAGATCGGCGGCGGGACGGTGGCGCTGGCCTACAAGTACTTCGCGCCGCCGTGGAGCCTGAGCCTCTCGGTGGAAGAGATTCCCTCGCGCGTGACCGCTGAGACGTTCAACTTCGTGAGCCTCGGCGAGAAACTGGCGCAGGTCAGCGCGACGGTGAAGTACAGCATCCTCCACGCCGGCGTCGAGACGTTCAAGGTGAAGATGCCCGAGAGCGCGGAGAACGTGGACATCAACGGCGACGCGATCCGCCACAAGGACGAGGACAAGGAAAAGAAGACGTGGACGGTGACGCTCCAGTCGAAGAAGACGGGAGAGTATCGCCTGTTCTTCACGTTCCAGATCAAAATTCCGAAGGGCCAGACCACGTTCGAGTACGCCGGTCTTCAAGCCTTGGGCGTGGAGCGCGAGACGGGCTACATCGCCATCGCGGCGCGATCAGACGTCGAGATCGAGCCGAATATGGACGCCACGAAGAAGCTGACGCCCATCGACGAGCGGGAGATCCCGGCGGAGTACAAGGTCGGGATCACCATCCCGATCCTCGCGGCGTATCGTTATCTGGAGCACCCTTACACGGCGGCAATGTCGGCGAAGGTGCATGAGCCGGCGGAAGTGACCGTGGCCATCATCGAGACGTGCAAGCTGGAGACGACGGTGACGAAGATCGGCGAGACGATCACCGACTTCGTGTGCAACATCCGCAACAGCCGGGAGCAGTACCTGGAATTGGAGCTGCCGCAGGACGCGCGGATCGACCACGCCTTCGTCGGAGGAGACCCGGTGACACCCCTGCAGGAGCGCAGACCGAAGGCCGGTGCAAAACCCATTGTCGCCGAGAAACCTGCGGCCGCCGCCGAAAAGGCCGAGGCGAGAGGCGCGGCTGCTCCGGCGGCACCGCCGGCGTCGATACCCAAATATCGCGATGAGGACACGGTCATCGTGACCATGATCCCCATCGCCCGCGCGGGCAAGAGCGACGAGGCCTTCGAAGTTCGGCTGCGGTATCGGTCGAAGCGCGGCAAACTCGGCGCGTTCGGCACGCTCGACCTCACCTGCCCGCGGATCAACATCGGCATCATGCGCCTGGGGTGGGAGATCGGCCTGCCGAAGGGCTACAGCATCATCAGCGACTCGGGCAACATGGACCAGGTGGAAAACACCTATGACTTCGAGCCGCAGCTCCGGTCGCTGGACGCGGATGTCACGGTCAGCAAGATGAGGCGCGTGTCCGTGAGCGCGCGGCCCCGGTCGCGCGGCGGGCTGTCCAAGAACATGCAGGCCATGAGCAACCTGAACGTGGAAGCGCAGCTCGAGCAGCGCGTCGCCGGGCAGGGCGGCAAGCAGGGGGCGAGCCGGCGGTCTATCTACACCGGCCAGCGGCCCGACCTGCCGAACAAGTTCTACTTTCAGAGCCTGATCGTGTCGCCCGAGGAGCCGGGACACATCTGCGCGACGTACATCAAAGGCAACGTCACTCTTCCATTCTACGGGGTCGTGGGCGTTCTCGTGCTCGTAGGCTGCTTCTTCGCCTGGCGGGCGATGCCCTTCCCGCCGCTGGGCAGATTCGGCATCTTCCTGGCTGCGGCCGTGGTGGTTCTTATGCTGCGGACGCTCGCCGCCGGGGCGTTTGAGGGCCTGCTCAATGTCGTCATCAGCAGCATCCTGATCTTCGATGCCGGCGCGCTGCTCATGATCATCGGCGGCGCGTTTCAGAAGTGGCAGGCGAGCCGTCCCCCGCGCCCACCGTCAGGCCCCGCGCGGTTCTCGTCCAGAGGACCGTCGTCGAATGGGGACCGCCCCAGCGGGGTGAGCCGTGAAGACCTGATGCCGCGCGGGCAGAAGGAGTCGGGCCCCCCGAAACCGGCCCCCCCGGAGGAACTCAAGGCGGATGACCCCCGCAGCGCCATCATGCCAAGAAAGACGCAAGAGTCGCGGGACGAACCCGAGTCCGCGGACAAGGAAAAGGGGCTCGATGAGGAGGAAGCCGACGAGAAGAAGGACAAGGAATAGTCCATACGTCTATCGATAGCCAACACCCCCGACCGCCAAAGGTCGGGGGTGTTTTTTGCCGGGGAGGCCCCGTTAAAATGAACAAGGCCGCCTGCATCCATGTCGGCGGCCTTGTCGGCTATGGCCCAGGTGAGTCGCTTACCAGCTATAGTAGTAGTAAGTGGTTGAGGAGCTGTAGCCGGGGCCATAGTCTATGTAAGATCGGCGCGTGTAAGTCGGGCCGGTGTAGTATCGGGGACCGTAGTCATAGGTCCGGGTCTCGACGCGGGGGCCGAACCAGGGCTCGGCAATGCGGCGGTTGAACTGGGCGGCCTCGTAGTGGGAGTTGGCCTTGCCGAGTTCCTCGTAGTAGTCGTCCCAATCGCCCTCGGCGGCCTCCTCGGCGGCCTCGGCCATGTGCTTGTGATACTTCTTCATGTGCTTGTTGTAGCTCTCCCAGGGGCCATCGGCCAGAGCCACGCTGCTGAAGAACATGACGCCTGCGACCATCAATCCGAATGCTATTGCCTTCTTCATCTCTCTTCCTCCGATTCCCATGATTCTCATTTCCTCCCGTATCCTGAACGTCACATCGTTAGTGACGGGAATTCGGGGAAGGGGTCGGGGAAATCTTGGCAGACCGAAGATGGTTACTGGTGGCAGGTGATGGATAACTGCTCTGGCTGCTCAGTCCTCATCCCTCAGTCGTTTCTTCCTTCGTGTCCTTCGTGGGCTTCGTGGTGGGGACTCAGGCCTGATCCAGCCCCCGAATCATGTACGCCTGCAGGATGCCCGACTCGTCGGAGTTGAAGAAGCCCATGGACCCGTTCGGGGAGAGGAAGGGGTGGATGTGGGCTATCTTTTCGCAGGAGGATTTCGGGTTCAGGAGATACCGGAAGTTGGTCAGGGGATCCTTGCCCGGCTCGCCCAGGTCGGCGAGGAAGATGCGCCCGCCCTTGTCGAAGGGAGCGGAATCCGTGATCAGACGCTTGCCGGCGATGTCGGTGGCAAAGTGTGAGAAATGGGGCTTCGGAAACTCACGAGTCAGGTCGTTGCGGATCGCACCCGGCGTCCTGAGGCCGATGTGCCCCCTGTCCGGGATCGCCTTACCCTCGATAAGTTGCGCCTCGTGACCGGCCTCGGTGCGCGTGCCCGTGCTGGTAATACCCCAGGTCGTCCGGCCCCGCCAGCACTGGTGGCCCTGGCAGCGCTCGACGCCGTCGCGTCCCCAAGGCATGGTGTGGAAGCTCGTCCCGTCGTCACGAATCAGGTGGATGTCCGCTCCCTTCCCGGCGCATAGTGTCGTGACTTTCCCCTTTGGTGTCACCACACAGTCGTGGTTCTCCTGGATAAGGACATCGTGGCTCTCCTCGGGATCGGTGGAGCGGCAGTACTGGGAGTGCATGTTGCACCACGTCGGCCCGTGAATGACAAGCGCGACCGTCGCCTTCTCCATGTCGAAGATGAGAAGCCCGTACGGCGGCGGGTCCATCTTCCCGTCGCCGAGGAAGCACGAGATCGCCAGCCGCTTTCCGTCCGACGAAATCGTGGACAGACCATAGAATTGGCAGGCTCGGAACTTGGTGTCGGGAATGGTCGAGTCCAGGACCATGATCGTCCGGCGGTTCGTGCCGTCCAGGTTCACGCGTTTGAGGGTGAGTTTGCCGCCGCCGAGCTTCGTCTCCTCAACAAAGTAATAGACATACTTCCCATCGGGCGAGACGGACGGCGCCCAGGCGCCGAGTTCTTCGGTGATCGGATGGAGGGAACAGTTGTCCTCGATGTCGCACCGGAAGTATTGGTGTTTGGGGTCGCCCCGGCTGCCGCCGTGGGCCGTCGCAGCCTGGTGGAGGAGCAGGTGCTTCGAGTCCATGGTGAAGATCTGCGCTTCCATGTAAAGGTGTGAGCTGGGGATGCCCTTGTCGGTGGTAAGCTGCACGACCTCAATACCCTTGGGCGACTTTTCATCCAGCAGATCGGGACGGACCTTCATATCACTTCCCTTTCGTGTCTTGGTAACCGGGGCATCTGCCCTACGACTTGGCAATGTCCACAATCATCGCATCCGTCACCCGAGCCCAGTCTTCCGGCTTGACGAAGAGCTGTGCGCCGCGCTTGCCGGCGCTGACGGAGATATAGGGCAGGCCGAGGCAGCCGGAGTCCATGTAGACGGGAAACTTCTTCTTCGTGCCGAGCGCCGTGCACCCGCCGCAGACGTAGCCGGTCAGCTTTTCCACATCCACCTTTGCCACCATGGCGCAGCGCTTGTTTCCGCTGGCCTTAGCCAGAGCCTTCAGGTTCAGCGACTTCGGGCCGGGCACGAGGGCCAGCATGACACCGCTGCTATCGCCATTGGTCACGAGCGTCTTCACCACCTGCTCGTGCGGCACACCGAGCATGTCCACGACCTCCTGCGTGCCGATCTCCTGCGGCTCGAACTCCTTCAGCTCGTATTCGACCCCGAGTTTGTCCAGCTCAATTGCAGCGCGTGTTTTCATGGTATGTATGTCAGTCGGTTAAGAGGGCTTCTTGCATGGCTGCGATGGTCACAGGCTTCTCTTCCGCAAGTCGATGGCGCCATGCACAATGGTCAAGACATGAAGTTCATTCGGGAAGACCTTGTAGATGATCCGATAGCTGCCTTCAACGATTTCGCGTATCTGAGAATCCCCGATCTCTGGAACAACGCGGCCGGAGAGAGGATACTCCGCGATCTGCGCCTCTCGCCGCAGGATTCTCTCGATCATCCTCCTGGCATAGTGCTCTGAGTCACGAGAGATATACTGATAAATTGACGCCAAGTCGTCATCTGCCTGGGCTGTCCAGAGAACCTCTGTCATTCCCCGAGATGCTTTTTCCTGAGTTCGTCGGTTGTTCTGAGCCTGCCGTTCTCGCTGTCCTTCAGGCCCTTCTCGATCTTCTGTCGCACGTAAATGCGATACATAAGATCATCCCAAGACGTTTCCTCCGGCAGATCCTGAAGCAGGAGATCGGCTTCTTTCCTGATCTGGTCTTTTTTCATCATCTGCTCCTCATAATCTCTATCCCAATGATAGCCCTGCATTGCTCCTGTGTCAAGGCCAAGAAGATCGGAATGATGATCTTCTACCCCATCCTCCGCAGCGCCGGCTCGTAGAATGCCACCTTCTCCGCGTCGGTATCCACCGACTCGAGGAATTTGATGTAGTCCTTCAGCATCCGGCCAGCAATCTTCTTCTTTGACTTGACGATGTTGCGCTTCTGGCCGGGGTCCTTGCGGAGGTCGAACAGCTCAGGGTCTTCATCCTGGTAGCCGCCGACGTTCATGCTCCAGTCCTTCGTCGTGACAGTGGTCCAGAAGTTCGGCTCGTCGGGCTGGATCGAGAAGGTGCTGTAAGCGTACTTGCGCGGCCACTTCGCTTTGCGCCCTTGGAGGAGCGGCTTGAGGGAGTGGCCGTGGAAGTCGAGATCGACCTTCAGTCCGGCGAGGTCGAGGATCGTGGGCAGTAGATCGACGGGCTGGACAATCTCTTTGACGCGAACGCCCTTCTTCTGGCCCGGCAGTTTGATCATGAGCGGGATGTGGTTGATCTCGTCATACTGCGGCCAGGGGACAATCTTCTTCGTCTTGCGGTCGAGTTGAAATTTGCCCGTCCGCCCCCGGTCGCCGAGATACGTGCCGTGGTCGGCCTGGAAGACGATGAGCGACTCGTCGTAGATGCCCACGTCCTGCAGCTTGCGCAGGATGTGGCCGATCCATTTGCTTGTCAGGCAGACCTCGCCCGCGTAGCGCGCCTGCATGTTGCGCAGCTCGGCCTTGGTATAGACCGATGACGGGCCGTAGTTGGGGTAGGCCACGGGGAAGCCCTTGTACTTCGGATTGAGCCGGTCGAGGTAGTACTGCGGCGGGACCCACGGCTCGTGGCACTCGAAGTCGTCCACCCACAGAAAGACATCTTTCACCTTGGAATTGTCCTCGATCCACTTGCTCACGGTCTTCGCGGTCTGGGCGACGAAACTCTCCTCCTCCCAGGTGCGTTCCTCGTTGATCCAGTAGTGCAGGTCGACAAGCGGATGGCCGAAGTAGCTCTCGTCCATGCGCGTCTTCTCGTGCGGCATGACCTGCTTGAACTCATGGTTGAGGCGTGTAAGGTACGTGTCGCACTCGTTCCCGCGCATCCAGTGGTAGGCATGGAAGCCGCGGTGGTAGCCGTGGCCGCGGCCGATGAGGTGCGGCGTGTCGGTGATGAGCTGGCAGATGTATTTCTTGTCGCTGAGGATCTGCGCGGCGGGCACGGCCTCCGGCGGCAGCGGCCCCCAGCCATGGTCGGGGAAGGAGTACGTGCCGCACATGATGTCCTCGCGGTTGGGCACGGTGGGGAAGCTGGAGATGTAGTAGTTCTCGAAGAAGAACGACTGCTCGGCCAGCCTGTCCAGCTCGGGGGTATAGCTGTTCGGGTTCCCCGCCGCACCGAGGTGATCGTATCGCAGCGTATCCACCATCAGAAAGATCATTCGCATCGCCGGTTCCTTTCTTGACGAAATGTTGTGCTGGCGACACATCTTACGTTTTCTTAGGGCGGGGCGTCAAGCCTGTTGATCCTCCCGTTCCTCGTTGACTTTTGCGGAAAACGGTGATATGATACATTCACTCCGAATAACAAAGATAAAAAAGGAACATCGATGAGAATCCAACGAGTCCTCTCTGTTGCCAAGCGCAACGATAGCGAGAAGGGGGTCGACTTGACGCGCCACATGACCGGCAATGAACGAGTGTCGCTGCTGGAGGACCTGCGACGGGAAATGGCAAAGGTGACCCACCGTGAATACTCATCCCGACTTCGAAGAGTTCTTGAGATTGCTAAAAGATGAAGGGGTTGCGTACGTCATCGTCGGCGGCTATGCGGTGGCGTTTCACGGCTACGTGAGGTCTACCCATGATATGGACGTATTCTTCCGGGCGACGGATGAAAACGTGGCCCGTCTTCGCCGGGCCCTTTCGATATTCGGCATAGAGACTTCAGACGAGCAGGGCAAGGACTTCATGGACCCGGGCAGCATTCTCCGGGTGGGGGTCCCACCCGTTCGATTGGAAATGATCAACACCATCAGCGGGTTGACCTTCGACGAGGTGTGGAGTCGCCGGATCGATGGCGTGTACGGTGATGTAGGTGTGTACTATATCTCACTTCCGGACTTGCTCAAAAACAAGAAGGCTGCGGGGCGACCGAAGGACCTTGCCGACTTCGATGAACTCGGGGGGAACAGGTGCTCATGACCGAAGCGGCTCAGGAGGCAGGGAAGGCGGGGCAGGCAGGAGATGTCCATGCGCCAAGTAAGAGTCGATTGGGACGGACCGTTCTCCGTTGACAAAGCGCTGAGTCTGAACCACGAGGACAACGACTCTGGGCTCTACCAAGTATACGGCGTGCACACGGTCTTCGGGCCCGATTCGCTGCTCTACATCGGAATGGCGCGGGACCAGACCTTCGGCGAGCGCCTGCGCCAACACGAACTCGATTGGCTCCGCGACGAGGAAGGGCTGTCTATCAGAGTCGGCAGAATCAACCCCGAGGACTACGCCCACGAGCCGCCCGGCTGGCCTGACTGGCGCCAGCTACTGGCCGACATCGAATCCCTTGAAATCTTCTGGCACGCGCCGCCCTACAATTGCCGAGGGATCAATGAATACATAGGGCAGCCTCTCCGCGTTATGAACAACGGCGAGTTCGGCGGTCTTTCGCCAGAATGCACGAGCGACCGACCCAGGAAGAGACCCCGAGCATGACAACGGCCGTGCTTAGGATTACGTCCTCCATTTAACTCACAACTCCTCGCAATTTTCCCGAATTTTCTTAATTGCCTTCGCGATGTCGTCCATGTCCTCCTTCGGCCCGAGGAGCTTTGACTGCGGGAACCAGCAGGCCTCGTTGTCGCAGGCGTTCTGCGTTGCCGGAAGCTCAACCGCCGCGTAGTCGATGGCGGGGCCGCCGTAGAAGCCGATCTCCTGGAGGCGCTTCGACAATCTCTGGAACATGCCGCTGGTGTGAAGAGGCGTGTAGCCGCCGCTGGCGCCGATGCCCTCAGCGGACAGCCGCCTCCAGAGGTGTCGGGATCGCTGAGCTCAATCCTGGATCCATGCGGGAAGTGTAGACGCTGCGGGTAGGAATGTCAATGGCGACCTCCGAACGGCCGCGGAAATGGCTTGACGCGGGTGCGACAGGCGCGATACCCTCGCTGCCGTGCCGGTGGAACGGGTATTACTGCGGGACCGAGGAGAGAACGCGATGGAAGCGATCTCCGTCATTATTCCCACTCTCAATGAGGCCGGGCATGTCGCCGGCGCCCTGCGCAGCGTGCGGCGGTGTCGCGGTGTCGAGGCGATTGTTGTGGACGGTGGAAGCACGGACGGCACGGCGGACATCGCCGCGGTGAACGGTGCAAGGGTCATCACCCGCAATGCGTGTCGAGCAACGCAACTGAACGCCGGCGCAGATGCCGCGAATGGGGAGATGTTCGTCTTTCTTCACGCGGATACGCGCCTGCCCCGAGGATATGACCGCCACGTTCGCCGTATCCTCTCTCAGCCGGGAACCGCCGCCGGGGCGTTCGAGTTCCGTCTCGACGCTCATTCCATCGGGCTGCGGCTGGTCGAGCTGGGGGTGAACTTCCGCTCGCGCTGTCTTCGGCTGCCGTACGGCGACCAGGCGATCCATGTCAGGAGGGACGTATTCCGCAGCGTCGGCGGGTTCCCCGATATGCCCATCATGGAGGATTTCGAGCTCGTGCGCCGTTTGCACCGGCGGGGGCGGGTTGTGATCGCTCCCGTGTCCGTAGTGACATCGGCGCGGTCCTGGGAGCGCCTCGGCGTGTGGATGGTCACGCTCCTTCATCAGGTAAGCATCGGGGCGTACCACGCGGGGTTTGATCCCTCGCGCATTGCCCGGTGGCATGCGCGTCTCAAGGGGAACCGTCTGTGACGCTCCTCCGCGGCGCGTGTCCGGCCGCTTGGAGGCCCCGTGCCCGTCGATACTCCCACCCGAGCATAAGCCAGACGGGGACGTACTCGATCCACACGATGCCATAGTCAAACAGATAGGCGCAGTTCCGGGCGTCGAAATAGAAACGGAGGTAGTAGAGGGGCAGCAGCGCTGTCAGCAACAACAGAGAGGCGCGGGGGGCGATCGCGAGGAAGGGCAGAAGCCACGTGTAATACCACGGATACTGGGTTGGGCTGAGAAGGAAGAGCGCCCCGAGGACCAGCGCGCAGCGGTTGCAGAGGTCCTCCGCATCCCCCATAAGGGGAAAGGTCAGCCACGCCGTCCAGCCCAGGAGAAGGAGGGCTACGACGATCCGAGCGACCCCCTGCCCCCGTGCGGGATCGACGGCAAGGATGCGAAGCACCCCCTTGGCCCCCCACAGGAAGAGCATGAACAGGGCGTCGTTCATCTCCCAACCGGCCCCGTAGGCGACAAAGCCACTGGTTTCATCCAACCCGCCCAGGCCGATGGGAAGACACATGACGGCAATGAGGCCGATGAAGAGCAGAAGCGCCCCGGCCATGCGCTTCGGGCTCGATATGAGCGGACGCAGGAGAAGGGGTAAGAGCGCCACAGGCCAGACTTTGACGCCCGCCGCCAACGCCAGCGCGACCGCCGCCCACATGCCCCTGCCCCGGATGGCGAGCAGCACCGCGCCAAGCACAAAGGGGAGTGCGATCACATCGAGGTGGCCGGAGTTGAAGATCTCCTTCACCAGCAGCGGGTTCCACCAGTAGGCCACGCACCAGATGGCGGGGAGCCGCAGCTCTCGGAGAAGAACCAGCAGAAGCGCCAGGACAGCGATGTCAGCGCCGGCAAGCACCCCTCGCCACGCAGTGAGACTCCACGGGCCGACTGCATGGGCCAGCGCAAAAAACGCCTGGGCCACGGGGGGATAGATACTCCGCAGGTCGGGGTGGTTGACACGGCGGACCACATCGCCCGACTCCGAGCCCAGGTCGCGTACGGTCTTGGGAACCCGGTCGGCGCCGTTCTCATCCAGCGCATCGGCGGGGGCGTAGGCGTAGGGATTGAGACCATTCGCCGTCACGCCGCCATCCCACAGGTAGCGATAGTAGTCGTCCTCGAGCATGGGCGTGCTGAACAGCATGGCGGCGCGAAAAACACCGCCAACGACAATCGCCCAGATCAGGATCGCGCGTGTGCCGTCCTTCCGAACAAGTCCCCAAAGAACAACGAGATAGACGCCGCCGCCGAGGACCAAAAGGCCGACCAGGAGCAGCGTAGGCCGGGCCGCCGGGTCCCCGCCATACGCGAAGCGCGCGGACAGCGCCGCCAGGGCGATGTGAATGCCGACGAGCGCCAGCCCCGCCAGCACCCATTTCGCCGCGAAGTGGTTCCTCAAATCGAAGTCCTCATGCTACCGAAGCCCATCCGCAACCGGCGAAGGGCGGTATGGTGAGACGAACAAGCCGGTCCTGATTTACCTCACCGCCTCATAGCCATCGGGCAGGAGGTCCCACTTGGAGCTGTACACATGCACCCGGTGAGTCTCACCCGAGTCGTCCACGATCTTCTGCCCGTGATGCACCCACGCCAGGATGCCGCCTTTCAGGTTAAACGCGCGAAACCCCTCTTCCCGGAGCTCTTTGGCATAGTAGCCGCTGCGGTATCCGATCGTGCAGTAGGCGACGATTACACGGTCTTTGTACTTCTCGGCTTCATCATTGAAATCGAGAATCGAGATCGATCCGGGGATCACGGACACCGCCGACTCGTCCGGCCCCCGCACGTCCACCAGAACCACCGGCTCTTTATCGCGCATCGCCAGCAATTCGGCGACTGAGACGTCCGGGGTGTCGGCGAATCCTTTCTTGTACCTTCGATACAGGGCCTCGATTTTCTCGGTCTTCGACCGGCTGTCGCCCGCCCCGGTCCACCACACGAGCGCCACGGGCGTGCAGAGAATCAGCACGGCCAGGGGCAGAAGCAACTTCAGGGTGTGGCCGCTGACGATGCTCATGCCAACACTCCTCGACTCGTGTCGTGTATTCGTTCCTCGAACTCGGTCATGTCACCTTCTGCTCCAGGAGAGGAACCGGGCGAACAGCCCCCGGAGGAAGGGGGTCAGGCGCGTGCGATTGTAGGCGTCGGCGGCCTGCTTGATCGCCTCGGCCTGAGTGGGGTAGGGGTGAATCACGTTCGCCAGTTTCCCCAGGCCGATCCCCTCCACCATGGCCAGGGTGATCTCGTTGATCATCTCCCCGGCGTGGCGTCCAACGATCGTCGCCCCCAGAATCTTGTCTGTGCCCCTTTTCACGTGGATCTTGACCAGGCCCTCCTCTTCCCCATCCGCGATGGCGCGGTCCACTTCACTCAGGGATCTGGCGAACGTGCGAACGGCGATTCCCCGCTCTCCGGCCTCTGTCTCGCTCAGGCCCACGTGGGCGACCTCGGGATCGGTGTAGGTGCACCAGGGGATCGTCAACGCGCTGACCTTCCTCCGGCCCCAGAAGAGCGCATTCTGGATCACGATCCTCGCCGAGGCGTCGGCGGAATGGGTGAACTTGTATTTCAGACAGACGTCCCCTGCGGCGTAAACCCGCCGATGGGTGGTGCGCAAGCGATCGTTCACGAGGACGCCGCGTTTCTTGTCATGGTCCACCCCGACCGCATCCAGGTTCAACCCCTCCACATTCGGCGCCCGGCCGGCGGCGACGAGGATCTCGTCCACCGTCACGCTCTTGTCTTGCCCGTCCCGGATAAAATGCACCTGCTTTTCGTCCCCGGCACGTGCCACTCGCGTGACGTCACACCCTAATTCCAGAGCGATCCCATCCCGCGCAAAGGCCCCGGCCACGAAAGGGACCACGTCTCCGTCCTCCCGGGGGAGGACCTGCCCGCCCCGCCCGATGAGCGTCACGGCGCTGCCGAGCCGCTGGAACGCCTGCGCCAGCTCGCAGCCCAGCGGGCCGGCCCCTATGACCGCCAGACGGCCCGGGCGCTTCGTCAACGTAAACACCGTCTCATTGGTCAGAAACCCCGCCTCGGCAAGTCCCTCAATCGGCGGGACGAACGCCCGCGCCCCCGTAGCAATGACCGCTCTCTTGAACCGAAGGACCTTGTCCTTGTCCTCGATCTCTATCCCGCCGGCGCCGGCAAAGCGCCCGTCGCCGAAAAAAACATCCACCCCCTCCTGGCGCAGGCGCTCTGCAGCGTCATGGGCGCTGATCCGCGCGCGCAGACGCCTCATGCGTTCCATCACGCCCGGAAAATCGATCTCAATACCGTCCGGCACACATACACCGTAGCGCGCCGCATCACGGGCATCGGCATAGGCGCGTGAACTTCGGATAAGACACTTCGAGGGGACACAGCCGACGTTCAAACAATCCCCCCCCAGCAGATGCCGCTCAACCAGGGCCACTCTTGCGCCCAAACCAGCGGCCCCCAGGGCGGTGATCAGCCCCGCCGAGCCGGCGCCGATCACCACCAGGTTGTAGCATGGCGCAGGCTCTGGTGATTCCCATGCCGGTGGGCGCACATTGGAGACCAGTGTCTCATTGTGTCCGTCGTGGGGCGGCACATCGGCTATTTCACTCATTCGCCGTATCCTCTCCCCCGGAGACTGCCTCCGCCGCCGCGTCCTCATTCCCCACACCGCTTCGCCGCCGGACAGACCGAACCAACAGGGCCAACAAGAGGATGGCGACCACCAAAATCGCAACCAGCCCCCACGGCACGCGTCCCTGGGCCAACCCCTTCACCACGGCGTCAGCCCCCACGACATAGAGGATCGTGCCCGGCAGCATGCAGAGCCACGACCAGAAGATATATGTGCCGAAGGGAACGCGTGTCAAGCCGAATCCGTAGTTGAGGAGGTTGAACGGAAAAATCGGCGCCAGACGAGTGATGGCCACAATCGCTGTGCCGTGCTCCTTCGTCAGTCGATCCAATCGCCGGAACTTCTCGCTTCCCGACAGCCAGCGCGCCACGGCGCCGCGTGCGAAGTGGCGGGCAATGAGAAAACAGAGGGCGGCGCCGAGGGTGGACCCGATGCTTACACACACCACCCCCAGTAACGACCCGAACAGCGCCCCTGCCGCGACGGTCAGCGCCGACCCGGGGATGGCCGCCACGGTGGCCCCGGCATACAGCAGCACAAAGACCGCCGGCCCCAGTGCGCCGAGCGAGTCGATCCAGTCGCGCAGATCCCCCAATTTTTCGCCCAGGCCCAGCGCCTTCACCACCGCAAAAAGGGCGACAAGAACCCCCACGAGCAAGGCCGGCCGCCTCCAGGCGCGCCCCTTGCCGCCCGACGCCGCGTCCGGCCGGGGACCGGCATCATTTTGCTCGTTCTCGTTGCCCATTCAGCGTCCAATCGTAAGGGAGATACTGTATAGTATACACCCTTTCGCGGAGATATGCAGCATCCTTCTCGGCCAGATATCCACTGATGAAGTTCAGCACGGCCCGTTCGACCGCACCGTGTCGGGCGAATCCCTCTTCCGCTGCAAACTTCCCAACGAAGTCCCCGCCGAACCATTTGAAGATCGGCGAGAGATAAACCGTACCGGCGTCTCGGTCGATTCGGAACTTCTTTGGATTGCTCAGGAACCTCCGCGTCTGATCGTCGAGCTGCGGGTCCAGTTTCTCGGCCACGTAGGGCTCGTTGCGCAGCGGGGGGCACCCCATGGCCGCGCAGACCAGGGCCATGTGGATGCGGGGCTCGTTGAACTTCTTTCGCAGTATCTCGTGCTCGATGTCGCTCAGGGTCCGCTCCTTTCCCATTGCCACGAATCGCAGGCGGTCCCAGACGCCCGAAATCTGGCGGATGCTGTTCTTGGGATAGAGGAGGGAAGCCGTGAGGGAGGGCTGTATGGGATAGTGCGTAACGATCGCCTCGAGCGTGAGGGCGTTATAGGCGTTGATCCAGAAGGCGATCTTCCCCTTCTCCGTCCAGGTCTCATATGCCTTCCGGTCCAGTTTGCCCAGAGCGGCGGCGAAGGCGTCCAGACGACCGGGGGCAGCCTTCAGCCCCTTGTAATCAACCAAGTTCTCCTCATTCACAAACGTGTTCAGCACGGCGCGGTAGTCCTTGTAAGAGAAGCCTTCGCTTGGCGCCGCAGCGGCGTTGAACTGAAGGAGTTGCGGCTCCGGCCGCGAAAGGAACCCTATTACAGAGGCAATCAAGAGGGCCACAGCAAGGGCAGTACCGACCCACAGAACGCTCTTAGATACGTTCATATCCTGTTGCTCCCTGAAGATGAAATATCGGTTGCGGGCAGTTCCTGCCCTTCGCCTCCCCGCGCGTTGAAGGATGCCGAGGGTACGGCTACAAATGCCCGGTTTAGAGACAAGACACTCACCGGATGGAGGCATCGCATCACCATTGTTCGCCCATCTGCCTGTCTAATCCCCTGTGCACCTCCTTCCAAAGTCCTGGATGCGCGGCGGCGGGGCGCTGACCTGCGGGCGATATCGAAAAGCCGGTCATCTTGCCTGCAAACCCCATCGCACGTTAACCCGCATTTCTGTCCCTCCTTCTGCTCGCTTGGTTTTCGCAACAGGCCTGGAAGGCAGCAATTTGCGTTCCAGGCGCAAAAGCAGCATCCCTTGACGGGCTGCTGAAGTGTTCGGCCATGAGGTCGTTCACGTGCCCGGCGGGCCTGGGCTGGAACCTGATCGCGGTGGGGTCAATGCAGGGGATCGGGCTGAAGGTCCTCCCAATTCCCCCTGAGTCTCGCCATTCGCTGTGTCACCGCCGTTCTGGATATCCTCATCACCAGCCCCCAGGCTTGACGAACTCCATGACGTGTGGTATCGTTTCCGGGTGGATCAGGCCTGACCACGTGTTTCGATGCAGCGAGGAGGATACGATGAAGCAAGTGTTGCTGGCGCTTGCTGTGTTAACGGCTGTTTGCTCCAGTTGCGCCGACCGGGCAAGGCAGGTTCCCGGTGTTCCGACTTCACAGGTCCCCCAGGCAGGCACGATCTACATCACCTGCAACAACACGCTCTCGGATGCCGCGAAGATCAACGCAGCCATTGCCGGCAGCCCCCCAGGTGCGGAGATTGTGATCCGTGGGCATGGCCTGCTTAATCAGACAATCAAGTTGCTCGGCCATCGGGCGTATCGTGGTGAAAGTCGTACGGGGACCGTGCTCAAACAGGCGGATGGCGCGAATCTCGCGGCATTGCTCGCGTCGGATACCTTTCTGGAGAATAAGGACTACACGGGTGCGCCCGTGTCAGTGCGCCATCTCACACTGGATGGGAATAGAGCCAACAACACGGAGGCAGAGACGGCAGGTATTGTCCTGCGCTCCTGGCTGAGTGTCATCGAGGATGTGGTGATCAGAAACATGGGCGGGGACGGCCTTCGAATCACCAGTGTAAGCGCCAACGGTACAGGGCTCAAGACGAGTCAAGTGAATGGCAGAATCTCTGGAAACTTCATCACCCATTCCGGTCGACACGGTGTATTTGTCGAGGATCCCCAAAACGCAGTGACCGATTGGACCCTGACCGACAACTGGATCGCAAGCTCCGGGATCGACGGCATCCACCTGGACAATGCCGCCGGTTGGATGGTCGCGCGGAATCACGTCTATGGTGTGCCCCAGAATGCGATCTATGCCCATCGGCTTTTTGCCACAACGATCTCCGACAACTATCTCGAGGGATTTGGCGAGACCACGCAAGCGGGAACCTGGTATGGGATTTACGCAACCATCCAGGGGGACGCTGCCTCCACAATCGCGAACAACCGCATCTTCAATTTCAAGCTGCGAAAGAATCCAGAGAACGGGTCGGCTTCGACGTATCGGTATATCGCTCTTTTGGCCAACTACAAAACGGGCATGGTGAGTGTTACCGGTAATGCGATTCGCGGCGCCGGCACAGATCGTGAGACCGCACTGCATTACACGGCTAAACAGAGCGCGCGGTTGGCCGTCACGTCGATGGGCAATGCGATCGAGGATATTGAAGCGAAGCGTTTTGTCGGTGACAACGTGACCCTATCATCAGGATACTAAGAGATCAGACCCTCGCAGCCCAGCAAGCAGCGGCATAGGATTGCCGCGCTCAAGACGGAGCGGATCTGGTCCTGCGAAGGATTTGGGCGCGGCTTTGTACTTGACAATGCCTGCTCGAATTCGCTACCATACAGGTTGTACAAGCCCAATACGCCTCACGTGGGGGCGTAGCTCAGCTGGTAGAGCAACGGCCTTTTAAGCCGGTGGTCGCGAGTTCGAATCCCGCCGCCCCCACTACATCAAACGCCTTCATTCGGCCTCTCCAAGCTGTTTTTCTCGTTATTTGCTTTTAGCGAATATTCGTTTTTGAGACAGAATTACGTGGATTTGGACTGTTTTGGACACATTAAAGGCACAAATCTGGCACACGTTTGGCCCCGGTGATTCCACGTATTGCGATGTGCGAACAGGCATGAAGAGATGGGACGGGAACAGTCGTTGGAGCGGGAAGGAATGAAGGGCGCTGGTCGCTCCCTCGGACGGGCCTCAGCGACAGAGGTGGGGGGGACACCCGGTTCAAAGGGCGGCGCCCAACTACGCAGATAACAAAGACCAATGGAAATCAAATCAGAATTCCCCATCGGCGGCACATGGCAAGTCAAGGCCGGGATCGGGAGGAGGGTGCGTGAAATGGGGAACGGTAATCCCCGAAGTGCGCGAGAAGCGGGATTTTTGCGATTTCGAGGTGTACGGCAAGATGAATGAATCGCGGGCGAAAAGGATACGGAGATTCACTGCTGACCGCGAGAATATGTTCTTTCGCATCGGGTCGATCTGCAAG
>JAADGH010000216.1:327-20563 GCA_013152475.1 Planctomycetota bacterium | reverse complement strand
ACGGGTTCTTGGGCCATGGTGGCCCCGGCATGGTCCGACTTGAGCCACGCCTTGCCACGCTGCCCGGTGCTGGGGAAGACGCGCGCCACGCCGCCCAGATCGACCTCCGCCTCCTGCACCTTCGCCGGCTTGCCGCCCGTGTTGACGCGATATGTGCGGCGGGGGAGGTGGGCGAGCGGATGGGCCGACCCGGTGTAGAGCGTCAGCCCCGCCACCAGCAGCGGCGACTCCACCAGACCATGAAGGGTCACGGACCGTATCTTCTTCTCCGGAGATGGATTCGCCATTGCGTAAAGCAGGGGCACGCCGCCTTGCCGGCTCAGTCCCATCTGGAGTCGGCCCCAAGGCGTACCTTGCGGGGGCGCCACGGGATCGGCGGTCTCGGGCATGTGGAACGGCACCGCCACCCACGGCGGACCGGGGCTCTCCTGCATGACGACCTCGAAGCGCCCACGGACGGCCTGGATGTGCTGCGTGCCGTCGGCATAGGTCAGCTCATACTCGGCAATAGCCAGACCCTCCGTCGGGTCTTGCCTTTGGACGGACGATGGAATCTGATGCCACTCGTGAAGGAAACACAGATGCGTGGCCGTGGCATTGAGCCGGATGGTCACGGGCTCGTGGGCCTCACTGGCGATGATGACGCGCGGGCCACCCGCATCGGCCATCTGAAACGGGATGCCCCAGGATGCCTGCTTGCCTGCGGGATAGTTGCCCACTGCCTCGGCAAGCTCCTGCCACCATGTGCACTTTTCCTTCTTCTTCGGCCAGTTGAAGTACTTGCCCAGACGGACGGGGCGAGTTGCTGCGCCATACGACTTCTTCCCTTTTCGCGAAGACTTTGCCATGGCGATCCTCCCTGTTATCTCAGGTGGTCGTGAACGCAGCGGCAGCGAAGCTTACGGCCGACCGTGTCGGCTCCTCATGCCAGATCTCGTAGTCGAGCAAATGCCCCTCGACTCCCGAGAGCACCTCGGTCATGCACGCCAGCGCCGGGAAGCCGCAGACGTTGTATCGATCCTCCACGCGGCACGACTCCGCCCAGAATGCCTCTGCGTCCAACTTGCACAGCACGTCCAGGAGCGCGCGGTCGTGCTTCTCCGACTCATCGACAATCGCATGGGACGACATGCGGTCGCCGAACTTCGGCCCGATGTGCGACAGGTCCACGCCGGCCACGAGAAGCGTCCTCCGCCCCTGGTCTTCGATGGCCTCACGGAGGGCATCGAGGAAACTGGCCAGGTCGGGCATGCCTGACGGGCGGTCGAAGCCAGTGAGCATATGCGACATGCCGCCACAGAGAATCGGCACGATCTTGATGTCGGATCGGGCGAGCACGTGCTGGAGGAACACCACCTGGAACTCGATGGAGTGCTCCGTCCGGTGGGCGAGATCGTTCTCGCTCAGGACCCCCTCGCCGGCGTTGGATAACTGCATGGCAAGCTCAAGGTCGGTCTCGGTCACACCGAGGGGGGTTTTATAGCTCTTTCGCGATAGCGAAAACAGACCGTCATCTGATCGGTGCATGATACCGAGGATGATAACCCGATCAAACTCGGCCCCTTTGAGAACACCGTATGCATTGGCGTAGACGCGCTCGCCGACCTGGATATCGATGTGCGGGGCGACGAGCGCAACGACTGCGTCGGCCTGGATCGACTCCTTCGGCTCGGCCTGGGCGAGGATGTTGTCGAGGTACTCACGGAGTTCGCCCGGGTCCTCGGGGTATGCCTGGCCGATATGGATCGGTTGTCGGATCGGCTCTGCGGCGTAGGCCTCAGCAAGGTCCTCAACGGCTTGGCGGTATCGGTCGCTGTCGAGCAGCAGGGCCTGGTCCAATTGATCCACCATGTCCTGGATCGTGTCGCTGGCCACCAGGACGCCCCCCTGCATGCGCATCATCTCGTACTGGATGTCGCGGATGGAGCGCGTTCCGTCCAGCATGGCGAGCACGGCAGCGAACTCCGTGCTCAGCGCGATAGGCTCCGGGATGATCCCCGTTGGGTCCTGGATAATCATGACCTGCTTGCCCTGCGCCTGGCCGCGCGTGACCTGGATATCGCTTCGGAGACGGGGGTTCTCGTCAGCCATGCTTCGCCATCGCTCTCACGACGCTGCTCTTCAGCGCCTTGCGGATGCAGGTGCAGATCAGGCGCTCCTTCGCGGGGTTGAGGTCGCAGACTTCGCGAAGGATGCGGTTCAGTTTGGATCCGCTCAGGTCGTCAAAATTCATCACCAGCCCTGCCGCGATTCCATGGGCCAAATGGGTCGGGGCGATGCCGTGCTTCGCACAGAGCCGGGCGCCGCCGATGAAGCGCTCCTGCGGACCGAGCTTCGCCAGCGATCCTCGCACGCCGCGCTCGATGGAGTCGTTGAAGTAGGGGCAGGTCATCCGGCGCAGCAGGTCGTGGGCGTGGTTTCGGACCATGTGTCGTGTCAGGACGGGCGAGTATTCCGCGATGAGGGTCTCGCCGATTTCGTCCACCATCGCCGCGCGGGCGATCTCGTAGATCTCGCGATCCTCGCGCACCTCATGGAACTGCTTGTAGCCGCGCAGGTGGCCCAGGTAGGAGATCAGGCCGTGGCCTCCGTTGTGGACGTATGTCTTCTGGGAGTCCAGGGCCTTGAACTTCTTGGCCGACGCGAGGCGCAGCATACCGAGCGGGAGGCCGGTTCCCTTCACGGCTTTCTCTTCGATCACGATGCCGAAGTACGGCTCGACGATGACCGCGCGCTTCATTCCTTTCGCCAAGGGACGGAGCTGCTTCGCCACCGAGTCGTGCCCGTAGGCCCGAAGGCTCTTTCGCGATTCCGTTAGGTCCTCCACCTTGCACATCCGCGCGATCACGGTGTCGCTGAATCGGACGAAGGGGAAATCCCGCCGCCGGAGTCCCTTGAAGACGAAGCCACGGAGCATCTCGGCGATGTGCTTTCCGTTTTCGCAGCAGCAGATCGGCAGGGGGCTCTTCCGCCTTTTCCGTCTCGCTTCGACGATCCCATCACGAATGAGTGGGGCGATGGATGCCAGGAACTTCGCACCGGTGGCCGTGAAAAGCAAGTCGGCGGATGCGATGGCCCGGACGGCCTTCCTGCGCTGGGTGGGGATGTCGGCGTTTAGGGCCTTGGCCCCCGAGATGGTAACGACCTGCACGCTCGGCCCGGCGATGTTGATGAAGAACGGCTTCCCGGCCTGGATCAGGTTGATCACCTCGGCGCTGGCGTCAACATCGACGTAGGTGATGTGGTAGTCGCCCTGAAGTTCTGGGGCGATAAAGCCCAGACCCACTCCCCCCGCTCCAATCACAACAGCTTGCTTCATCGTTGCTCCGCCAAGTCCACGTGTCAATCATGGGGATACAGGATTGGTTTCAGTCCGTCCCCTTGGGTCGTAAAAAACTCTGCCGGCAGCGTTGAGAGGGAGTACCGTTTCGGCGAGCAAAAGCCCTTGAGCGACAGTCGCCCCTCCTCGATCCAGCGAATAATCGTCTCCATCGTGCGCGTAGAGCAACCCGAGCTGCCGACCGTGGCGGCCGCGCGATAATGGTGAACGTCAATGTCCACATCATCCACCCGTTCTCTCACGCCGCCGAAGCATGCCCCGCACGCCCCCCCGTCTTTTGTGTAGAGTTGCAGCATCAGCCGCTGCGCGGCAGGATCGCCGCAGGCGGCGACTACGTCGTCGAACAGGTGGCCGGACGTCAGATCGGTCGCTTCGGCCACGACGTCGTCTTCCGTCTTGTCGGCGGTTAGCAACACCTGCACGTCATCGAGAAGCCGGCGAGCGAGGTCGGCCTTTTCCTGGGATCGGACGAAGACGAACACATCGCCCGCCCCCTCCAGACTGAGAAGGCGCGCGTAGATGAGGCTCACCGTGCCCGATCCGATGACCGCCGCCTTGCCGCCCTTCTTGGGTCCTGCGCGAAAGCGATGGCGGCCCTCATCATCGACGCCAATCGCGTGGACGGTCGAGAAGATCGACTCCAGCGCACAGGCAGCCGGCTCGACCAGCGCGGCCTCCTCGTCGCTCACATTCTCAGCCACACGAAGGACCGATCCGGACTGAATCAGCTCCTTGGGTACTCTCATGTACTGGCAGTACCCGGCATCGATCCGGAAACTAAGGATCGTGATGTCCTTGGCCGGGTCGAGGACCAGCAGGCCGTTCTCGTATTGGGCGATCCGCGACTGTGTGGTCACTCGCTCGCCGGGGCGGAAGTCGAGATATTCCGGGGAAAGCGTTTCGCCCTGCTTGTATCCAATGCCCTCTGTAAGATGCTTGACATCGGGGCCGACGTCCACAACCTCTGCGCAGATCTCGTGGCCCAGCACGATCGGGGCGTTGGGGTCAACCTTCGGATGCCCCTTCGCGAAGATGCCTTTGTCCGTCCCGCACCGACCGCAGGCCAGGATCTTGACGACGATGTCCGTGGGGTTGCACTCGATGTCCAGCGTCTCCAGACGCACATCGCCGGGGGCGTGGTAGACGAATGCCTTGGCGTTGCGTTTACTCATTGCCCCTGCCTACTTCTTCTCCTCCGCTTTGATTTCCTCGAGGAGCTTGCGAATACGCCGCTGCACATCAGCGGATCGTTCCCCTTTGAGTTCCACATATTTCTGGAAGTGCGTGACGGCGGTCTTTTTGTCGTTCAGGTAGTCGGCGCAGAGGACGCCGAGATTGTAATGGGCGGGGGCGTAGTCGGGGTTCACGAACTGCGCACGTTCGTAAACGACCTTCGCCTCCTCATAGCGCTTCTGCTTCCGCAGCAGCGCGCCGAGGTTATTGAGCGCATAGATGTAGTACGTCGGTTTCGGGTCGACCGGCTCGTAGAAATCGCAGGCCATCTTGTAGTAGTCGACGGCCTTGTCCGGGAAACCGAGCTCCGAACAGCAGCGGCCGAGCATGAAGTAGGCGTAGCCGCCCTTGTGGCCCATGCTGATGAGGGTGTCGAGGACCTGTTTCGCCGCATTGAACTTGCCGTTGTCGTAGAACTCTCTTGCCAGGGCCAGCAGTCGCTGCTCGGCGGCGTCCAGTTTTTTGGAGGTCTCCCCGCTCTGGGGTTCGGGGGCGGATGGGGCGGGGTGGGTGGCCTTGAGGCGGGCGATCTCGCGCTCCGCCTCGGCGTATTTTCCGGCGAGGACAAGGAGGTCTTTTTTTGCCTTTTCCCGTGCCTGCTTCGCGTCCTCCAGCTCCAGGACGATGTTCGCCGCTGTGTCCCTGGGGGTGAGGGGGGCCAGCTCCTTTTTCGGCGCGGGCTTTGCCGCGGCAGCGATGACGGCGGCCTCTTCCTGCTGATGCGTCGGCTCGCGTTTTCCGGGGGGTGGTTTGGGTTTGGCCTTGGGTCCCGGCGCGGGATTCTGCGCCTCCGGCGTTTCCTTTGGGGCGGTCGTTCCGAACGCCGCGGCCTGTTCATGCCTGGGGCGCTGCACACGCCGGCCGCAGCCCGTGAGGGCCAGGGCCAGGGCTGCCGAGAGAAGCAATGTTCGTCGGGTCATTCCTGCTCCTCCTTTACTTTCGCTTGCTGCACCGTTCTCCGGTGCCATTCGCTCCGGAGCGCAGCGGCGCGATCTTTCATGCCGGCCTGGTCGAAGGCCCACGCGGCGAAATTCTCTTTCCCGAAGGCGAGGGCCTGTTCGGCGATGCCCTCCCACATCTCGGGCGTGGGCGTCTCGCCGAGCATCTTCTTGGCCCGGAGCCATATGCTCGGGTCGCCCGCCTCGCGGGCCTTTGCCGCAACGTCTTCCACCTTCTCCTTGTTTCCCGATTTTTCGAAGAGATCGAGGGCATCGCTCAGCCGCCCCACGTCGAGGAAGGCCTGCCCGTACTTGTCGATCTCCTCGGCGGGCATCGTTTTCGAGAACAGGATCTTGCGTTTTTCCGAATAATTTGGGGGGGCTTTAGGGGTCATACCGTCTGGAGCTACCTATACATATTACAGCCGACTGATATCGCCGACGAACGATCTCACCTGCAGGAGCCAGAACACGTAGTCGTCGAAGGCCTTCTCCGAGGTAAACGTGAATTGTCCCCGCGGCAGATGAACACCTCTCTTCACGTAGTCACGGAGTACCACATTGACAGAACCATGCTCTGCATACTGTATCATCTTTCCGATCAGCAATTCAACCTTTTTCAGCGGGCCGTCCGGCCGCTCGGCCATGAGGCCGAGCCGCGCGCTCTCGGGATAAAACCTCACCCTCCGCCACGGTGAGGCGAACACCAGGTCCACGGTCAGGATTTGCTTGTGTTTGGGGCCGACGAGCTTGTGGTAAGGCGGGTGAAGGCCCGGCCCCGCTTGACCAAGCCCTTGGCCGTAAGGGCCGATGATTGGCCGCCCCAGCTCAAAGCCGAGATCCTCCTCATCGGACAGCCGACGCGCCTCGACCCGCTTCTCCACCCACCCTCCACACGCAACGGCGAGCTCCGGCCAGCTTGCGCCGAGTGACTTGTTCGCGCGCGCCGCCTGCACGCCGTTCTCGTCGAAGCCGATGGTCGTCGCAACCAATGCGGACGGGAGGGGGATGAGGCGGTCCTGCTGGATGGTCAGCGTGTCGATGCCGTGCATCTTGAGGTGATAGACCACGTTCTGCGCCCGGGGCATGTCCACGTCCTGCAGGATGAAGCCGTGCGACTTCCGGATGACGCGGCTGACATCCGCGCGGGGCATCCCGGCCGCTGTGGCGATGATGGGCACGAGATCATGGAGGCCCGCCTCCTCCCCGCCGGTCCGGATGACGGAAAACAGCGCGCCTTCGCTCAAACTGGACTTTTGATCCAGGAGCTCGTCGGCCGTGTGGACGCGATCGTCCTCCGCCGGGTCGTAGGTCGGGACAGTGGGGACGATGCGAAGGGGCGCGCCGGGCCGCGTGCGGTAGGTGCGTTCTTTCTCCTCCTCGGCACGGATTCGCTGACGAAGAATCTCCTCATTCCGCTTTCGCCGCAATCGAGGCGCAGGTTCGGGCACTCCGACCGGTTCGCTCACGACGGTGAGGCGGAGCAGCGCGCCCGTCAATACGCCAAAGACGAAGCCGCCCAAATGGGCGCTGTGGGCGATGGAGATCTTCGCACCGGGGCTGACCTCGACGAAAAAGAAAATGAATTGGAAGATGAACCAGATCGCGACAAAGACAAAGGCCCTGACCCGGACGACCTGGACGTAGAAAACGAACAGCCAGACGAGCACACGGATGCGATTCTGGGGATAAAATACCACATAGGCCCCCAGGACAGCCGAGACCGCCCCCGACGCCCCGATGCAGGGTGTGCTGGAGTCCTGGTGAAACATGACGAACGCGAGGCCGGCGATCACGGCGCCGAGTAGATAGAAGAACAGGAAGTAGACGCTGCCGAGGCTGTCCTCCACGTTGTCGCCGAAGATCCAGAGGAAAAGCATGTTGAAGAACAGGTGCAGGAGGCCGGCATGCAGAAAGGCATGCGTGATGAGCGTGTGCGCTTCGAGATGCGCCGGCACAAGACCGTATTTCATGACCAGCGCACTGGCCGCCGCTTCCCCGCCGGCGCCGAGTATCTGCCATACCCCGATCATGACGATGACGTTCGCCGCGATCAGACCATACGTCACGACCGGCGGGCGTTTCCATGGATTGTCATCGCGATAGGGGAGAAACATGCGCGGCGGCGCTCCTCACTCGAGCTTCTTGCCAACGTCCTCGGCGATACGTGCGACGGCCTTTGCCGTCTCGCCGGGCGATGCCTTGCCCTCCAGGAGCTGGATCAGTTGGTGCGAAACTCGGTGGTCGTGCCGCTCGTCCTCGGCGAGGGCCGGCGGGACATGCTCCCCCGCCTCGTAGGCCCTGCTCCAGGCGTCCATGTTCCAGTCGGACTCGGCGCCGTGGAGACGGAACCCGCGAAAGAGTTCGACACGGGCTGGCAGGCGGGCCGACTGCATAAGGGCCATACCGACATAGCTGCTGGTGAGGAACTCTACCAGCTCCCATGCCGCGTCGGGCTGCTGAGCGTCCTTGCCGATAGCACAGAAGAACTGGCGCACGGTCGTGGCCGAGCCGGCCGGGCCCTTCGGGGGGACCTGCACGTTCCAGTTGAACCCCGCGGACTTCAGTTGCCCCACGTGCTCCGGTCCGCCGAGGAACATGGCGAGTCGCTGTTCTCTGAAAAGCTGAACCGGCGACCGTCCTGGCGCCTTGGCGGGGGGAGGCGATACCTTGTGCGTTCGGACGAGGTCCGCGTAGAACTCGATCCCCTTGATCGCCTTTGGGTCATCCAGTCTCGTGGAGCGTCCCGCCGCCTGCCAGACCCACGGGAGGAGGGCGTCGGCGGTCGGCTCGACAAGGAAGCCGAACTGGTCCGGCTCGCCGTCGCCATCCAGGTCCTTCGTGAGCGTCTTGGCGGCCGTAAGGAAGTCGGACCATTCCCACGTCTCCGCCGGCGCCGGCACGTTGTGCTTCTTGAAGAGGTCCGCGTTGAAGTAGATCACTGCCGGCCCGCCGCCGCCCACGGGCAGGGCGAAGTACCGGTCGGGTCGCGCGCCGCAGCGGATGTCGGGGGCGAAGAACTGGCTGAGGTCGAAGTGGACGGCCTCCATCTTCGGGAGGAGGTTCAAGAGTTTCCCTGCTCGGATGGCCTCGGTCACACCCAGGCTGTCCAAGACCACGACATCGGCCTGCGCGCCCTCCTGCACCTGCGCAACCTGGATGTGCGGCCGGGCCTCGACGAAGGCTTTTATGGGATCGGCCTGGAGCATGCTCAGCCACTCGCCCGCCGCGAAGCGCAGGTCCACAGGAGGCGGCTTCGGCCTGCCACAGCCCACGAGGGCGAGGATCACAAGGAACGCAAAGGCCCTATTCGTCCAGCTTGTTCCGATCATCGAGATCTTCCCGCCATGTGTCCGTGTCGTGGTCTCTAAGGTCCACGTGAACCTGGAATGTTCCCTCCTGTATCTTCCTACGCAACCAGCGCTTAATGTATTCGCTCAGAAGCGATCGAATGGGTGGAAGAAGAAGCAGGAAACCCGTGGCGTCGGTGAGGAGGCCGGGGGTGATGAGTAGCGCGCCGGCGACAAGGATCATCAGGCCGTGGAGCAGCGCATCGGTGGGGAGGATGCCCGCCGAGAGATCGAGGCGAATCTGCCGCAGCAGCCGAAGGCCCTGGCTCCGGGCGAGGATGGAGCCGACGATCCCCGTGACGATAACGATGCTCAGCGTCGCCAGGAAACCGACGCGCTTGCCGACCTCAATCAGCAGCGCCAGCTCCACAAACGGCGTGACGGTAAAGAGCAGTATGAGTCTGAAAAGCATCGCACGATCCTACTGCATCAGGAACCGCCACTTGGCGGTGACTTTCGGCCAGACCCAGACGACGATCAGCGCGCCGATGCCGTCGGCGAAGAGATCGAACACGCTCGATGTGCGGTTCGGCAGGTAGGCCTGATGGACCTCGTCGAACGTTCCGTAAAGGACGGTCAGCATGAAGGCCAGGAACAGCAGGGCGGGGCTCAGCTTCCGTCCGAGGGTCGCCACCAGCGCGCGGCAAATCAGGAAACAGAGGAAGCCGTAGGCGACGAGGTGGATCAGTTTGTCCACGCCAAAGATTTTCATCGCCCCCGGCGGCACAATATATCCGGCGGGAACGGTGACGATCAACATGCAGTAGCAGACGACGACGAGCCAGCGCATGAGGGCGGCGACCGTGCGGTTCATTTCTTCTCCTCGGTGTCAAAGCCGAAGTACTTCATCCAGTAGTCCACATCACGGGACGAAAGCCCTTCATATTTTTCGATGGGGTCATCGTCAGCGCGCCTGGCGTGGGCGGCCTTGAGTTTTCTATCCAGGTCTCTCAGGAATTCCTCCGAGTCGATCCGTTCGGCCTTGAAGCGTTTGGCGAAGGTTTGAAGCGAGTTGTCGGAGCTGACGACCGCCGCCGCCTTCGGGTTCGGCTCCCTGGCGAGCAAGCGCTTGATGACTGTGTCGGCGTCGGAGTCCGATTCCGAAAAGACGATGGTGATGCCATGCGCTTTCTGCGTCTGGGGAAACATCCGTCCTTCCGCACGGCCGTCGAAGGCGACGGTGATATCGTCGTGGCTGATGGATTGATACGCCGAGAGGAGCGAGATGAGTTGTGTCCGCGCGCGCTCCGGGTTGTCCATGTTGAAGGCGCGCCGGGTGCTGGCGAAAATTACGTTGTATCCGTCGATGAGGAGGCGCATTGTGCTTGGGTAAGGGGTGCTTGTCTATCGGCCGCCCTGGTCGAGCAGATCCTTCAGTCGCTCGGGGTAGTTGGTCAGGATGCCGTCCACGCCCATGTCGATGAAGCGGCGCATGTCCTCGTGCGTGTCGGCGTAGAATACATTGGCCGTCATTCCATGGGCGTGAACCGTGTCCATAAACACCTTCGACATGGTGGCGCGCCCGGGCTGAAGCATCCTGATCTTCAGGTCGAGCGCTGCCTGCACGAAGCCCTGCTCGAACGCGCCGTCCAGCAGGATGAAGTTCAGGTCCGGCCGCCAGTTCCTCAGCCCTTCCACCGCCTCCAGATCGTCCGGCGCAATATATGCGCGATGGACAGCCCCGCACTCTTCAAGCGCATCCTTGAAGCGCCGCTCATAGGCCTTCATGTCCCCCTTCATGCACTTCACATGGATGTTGAGCAGGATCGGGTCGGGGATCGCGGTCACGGCCTCGGCCAGCGTCGGCACACGCTCGCCCGAGCCGGCGTCGAGGGCCCTGATCTCGTCGAGCGTGAGGTCGGCGATGGCCCCGCTGCCGCTCGTGGTTCGATCCGCCTTTGCATCGTGCATCACCACGGGGTGCTCGTCCTTCGTCGGCCACACGTCGAACTCGATCATGTCCACTCCGAGCTCGGCGGCCTTTCGAAAGGCCAGAACGGTGTTTTCAGGATAGATGCCCGACTGGCCGCGGTGGGCGACATTGAGTACCTTGGCCAACATATCTTTCCTAAGTGGAGCCTACTCCTCGTACCGAATCTCCCCGCCCACAATGGTCTTCACGGCCTTGCCCTTCACCTTCCATCCGTGGAAGGGGCAGTTGCGGCTCTTGGACTTGAACTTCGAGGCGTCGATGGTCCAATCCACATTGGGGTCGATAATCGTCACATCCGCGTCGGCGCCGGGCTGGAGCGTGCCCTTGGGGATGCCGAGGATGCGGGCCGGCCCGACGGTCAACTTGGCGATCATTTGCGAGAGAGTCAGCACCTTCTTCCGAATCAGCGTTTTGAACAGGACGCCGAGGGTCGATTCCATGCCGATCACCCCGAAGGGCGCGAGGCCGAACTCCACGTCCTTTTCCTCGACTGTGTGGGGCGCGTGGTCGGAGGCGATGACATCGATGGTCCCGTCCTTCAGTCCCTTGAGAAGCGCCTTCTGGTCCTTCTCCGTTCGCAGCGGGGGGTTCATCTTGAAATTCGGGCCGTAGGTGCGCACGCATTCGTCGGTGAGGGCCAGGTGATGGGGAGTGACCTCGGCGGTGACGTCCACCCCTCGCTTCTTGGCCCGACGGATGAGGTCCACCGACCCGGCCGTGCTCACGTGGGCGATGTGCAGCTTCGCGCCTGTCGTCTCGGCGAGGGTGATGTCGCGGTTGACAATGATCTCCTCCCCCGCGCTCGGCATTCCTGGCAGCCCCAGGACCATGGACATATATCCGGCGTGCATCACTCCGCTGCCGACCAGGGTTTTGTCCTCGCAGTGCGAGAGGATCGGCCGGTCGAACATTTTGGCGTACTGCAGGGCGATGCGCATGACGCCGGCATTCTGAACGGTGTCACCGTCGTCGGAAAACCCCACGACCCCGCCGCGGCTGAGCTGGCCGATCTCGGCGATGTCCACGCCCTTTCGGCCCATGGTGATGGTGCCGATGGGGTAGATGTTCGCCATGCGTGCACGCTCGGCCTGAAGGAAGACGAACTCCGCCGACGCCTCGTTGTCCACCGGCGGGTCGGTGTTGGGCATACACGCGACGCTGGTAAAACCGCCGGCCACGGCCGCGGCCGAACCGCTGGCGATGGTCTCCTCGTCCTCGTTGCCCGGCTCGCGCAGGTGAACGTGCATGTCGATGAGGCCGGGCGCGACGATCAGGCCTTTGGCATCGATCGTCATCGACGCCTTCCCGGCCGTCTTGCCGACGCTCTTGATCTTGCCCCGTTCGATCACGACGTTGGCGACGGTTTCCATGTCGCAGGAAGGATCGATAACCGTTCCGTTTTTGATCAGAATGGTCTTCATTTCTGATCGATCCCTCCTTTCGCGCCGGAGACCAGGTAGAGCACGGCCATGCGGACGGCCAGGCCGTTGGTCACCTGGTTCAGGATGACGGAGTGCGGCCCGTCGGCGACATCGGCGGCGAGCTCGACGCCGCGGTTGATGGGCCCCGGGTGCATGATGAGCACGTCCTTCTTCGCCTTCTTCAGCCGCTCCGCGTTCAGGCCGAAGAGGCGCGAGTATTCCCGAATGGAGGGGAAGAGCTTCGTCTTCTGGCGCTCGAGCTGGATGCGAAGCATGTTGATGACGTCGAATTCTCCAATCACGTCGTCCAGGCTGTAGAATACTTTCGCGCCCATCTTCTCGATGTGGGACGGGATCAGGGTGGACGGCCCGACGACGGTGACCTCCGCGCCAAGCTTTGTCAGCCCCCAGATGTTGGACCGCGCCACGCGGCTGTGGCTGATGTCGCCGACGATGGCGACCTTGAGGCCCGCGAAGCGCTTCTTGTGCTCGCGGATGGTGAAGATGTCCAGCAGGCCCTGGGTCGGGTGCTCGTGGCGGCCGTCGCCGGCGTTGACGATGCTGGGCTCCAATATCTTTGCGAGCATGTGAGGCGCGCCGGCCTCGGAGTGGCGGATGACGACGATGTCCACCCCCATGGCCTCGATGTTTCGGGCCGTGTCCTGGAGCGTTTCGCCCTTCTGGGTGCTGCTGCCGGTGGAGGCCATCTGCACCACGTCGGCGCTCATGCGCTGGGCGGCCAGCTCGAAGGACACACGGGTCCGCGTGCTCGGTTCGAAGAAGAGGTTCACCACCACCTTCCCGCGCAGGGCGGGCACCTTCTTGATGCTGCGCGTGGAGACCTCCTTGAGCGACTCGGCGGTGTCGAGGATGGCGACCAGCTCGTCCGCCGACAGGTCCTCAAGTCCGAGGAGGTCCTTTCGTGTCCATTTCGTGCGGTCCATGAGTTCCTTTCCTCGCCAAACCATGTGGTCGCGACGATGGAACCACTGCTCTATCGAACGTTTTCCCTCAGGATCTCCGCCATGCGTTTGAGGATCGCCGGGTCCTTCTTCCCGGTGAGGTCCAGGTACCGCTGGTAGTGCATGAGGGCCTTCGCCTTGCTGGGCAGCACGTCGTCGTAGAACTTGCCCAGGTTGAAATGCACATCGGCAAAATTCGGATCCGCCCGCTCGGCCTTCAGGTAGGCCTCCTCGGCCTCGTCGTATTCCTTCAACGCCACGTAGGCGATGCCCATGTTGTTGTAGGCGAAGGCGTTGTCCGGGTCCATCTTCAGGGCTTTTTCGTATTCGCGAATGGCCTTCTTGTACTTGCCTTGGTCCTTATAGACCATGCCGAGAAAGACATGGGTGTTCGAGTCCTTCGACCCGTATCGCACGGCCTTCCGCAGGGCCTCGGCCGCCTCGATCAGGTCCCCCTTCTGCGCATAGACGATGCCCAGGTTGTGGTAGATCTCGGGGTCGTCGCTGCGGAGATTGACGGCCCGCTTGTAGGCGCTCTCCGCCTCCGTGAGCTGGTTCAGCTTCACGCTGCACGCCCCCGCGCCCAGATAGGCCTCCACGTAGTTCGGGCTGGCGTCGATGGCCTTGTTGTACTCCTCCAGGGCCTCCTTCACCTTTTTCTCCGACTCGAGACGCTTCGCCTCCGCCACGTGCCGCCTGGCATTGCGGCTGACTGTGTTCTCCATGACGGAACAGCCCGCTAACAATCCCGTGACCAGCAGTGACAGGACCGCAATCGCGGCGATCCGAGGATCACGATGATGATGACTTGATGACAACCTCATCTTCTCCATCCGTTTCCCTCAGGTGGACCTCAATACGCCGCCGCGGGCCGACTTCGAGAGACTTGCCTACGTAATCCGCGGCGATGGGAAGCTCCCGGCGCCCCCGGTCGATCAAGACGGCGAGCTGGATGCGCTTCGGACGGCCGAAGTCGATGATCTGGTCGAGCGCCGCCCGCACTGTGCGACCGGTGTAGAGCACGTCGTCCACCAGGACGATATCCTTGCCGTTCACGTCGAAGTCGATCTCCGTCCCTCGCACCTCGGGGTTGCCCCCGCCGCAGCCGAGGTCGTCGCGGTAGAGCGCAATGTCCACCGCCCCCACCGGGATGTCCTCGTGGCAGACCTCTCCCAGGTGGTCGGCGATCCGCCGCGCCAGGATCTCGCCCCGGGCCTTGATCCCGATGATGGCAATATCCCCGCAGCGGCCGCGGGACAAAATCTCGTCGGAGATCCGCCGGATGCTCTCGGCAATGTCGTTCGCATCCAGGACGCTTTCGCCCTTTGAAGCCATACTATTTCCCTCGGTCCACGCCAAACGGTTTACGAAGCCATTATGTTACCATTTTGCTGCGACACTTTCAACAGTCTAATGTCGTTGCCAAGCCGATTGCGCGGATTGGAATTGAGTCGGAGAGGAAGGTCCCGAAGAATCGGAACCGGAGCGCATCGGATTATCGCAAAACTGAAACTCCCCAGCGTTCCAGTTTCCGCCTGACCGATCTCGCGTCTCCTCCCCCCGGCCCTCTTCCCTCCCCCTCCCCTCAGATTCCCTCAGTGCAACCGGCTCGGAGCGGGGCGGTTGCTTGGTCTGACTTCCTTTCCCGGCCTGGGCGGGAACGTTTTTCGCGGAAGCGGAATCGGGAAGTCGGGGACGAGGCGGTGAATGGCTTCGAGGCTTTTCAGCGTTTCATAGAGCGTGGGATAACACTGAAGGTTGAATTTTTGGAAGTCCCTGACCAACGCGCCGGGATCGTAGATCAATCCCGCCTTCGGCTGGAGGTAGGGATTGCCCCTGAGCTTTTCGCCCTGCAGCGTGTCGTACCGCTCGCGAGCAGTCATGAAGTTGGCGTAGTCCAAGAAGTTGGTTTCGTCGGTGACAATTCCCTTGCCTGCGAATCGCTGATCGATCAGCTCATCCGTCAGGTAGATGCGGGCGAGGAGGTGGGCCGGCGACGTGACCCCGATGCTCTGCATATCCGCCAGTACGGTTTGATCTTCGGCAAAGCGTCTCTCGATGCAGGCCAGGTCGATCGGCGCGCGTGAGCCAACGAGAATCATCTCCTCGTGGAACCCGACGAACAGCAGCGTCTCCGGAAAGACCGCGCGAAAGGTATTCACCAAGCGATCCATCATGGCCTCCGTCATCTGATAGACGGGCAGCCACTGGGACACGAGGCCGTTGGGCGAGAGCCTGTCACGGCACGCCCGATAGTATTCGATGGAGTACAGCCGTCCCACCCCCGGCATGGAGGGGGGAGGCGGCTCGGAGGTGATGAGGTCGTAGGTCTGGTCGGTGAGATCGAGGAAGTTGCGGCCATCGTCGTGGATCAAGCGGACCCGTTTGTCCTCATAGACCTTGTTGTTCGTCGCCGCGAACTCGGGCGCAAGGTCGAAGACGGGCTTTGTCAGATCGACGGCGTCGAGGCGCTGGATGGTCGAGTGGTCGGCAATGGCCTTCGCCGTGCTGCCGACGCCGAAGCAGATCAGCAGCGCCTTCTCCGGCTTGGGGTGGGCCAGGAGGGGGAAGTGGGCCATGAGCTTCATGTACTGGAGAGAGCGCCGGTTGTTCCCCGACATGGCATGGGCATCGAAGTAGAGCTCACGATGGCGGTCCGGATAATCCACGACATAGATCATGTGCGCGCCATCGCTCCGGACGGACTTGGCCCCGAACTTTTCGACGTCGGTGAATCGGAAGAAGTCCTTGTCGAAATTTTTTGGTGCGAAGACAAAAACAAGCACGGCGGCCAGCAAGGCCGGAGCGAGAAGGATGCGTCGCGGGGCGTTCGCCTCGCGCAACGTGAAGAGGTACATGACGCATACCGCAAAGATGCCGATGAAGGCCCGCATGGAATAAAATGGATTGACCAGGGACGCACCCCACCCGAAGACAAGCACGCCGAGGCAGAAGGCCACGGTGTTCACGCCGTACACCACGCCGAGATGGCGCTTGTCGTGCTGGCAATGGTTGCAGACGTGGGGGAGAAGGAGGGAGATGCAGAAGTAGCTGGGGAAAATGGCGAAGCCGCCCATGAAAAAGGTGCGCAGCAGCCGCTGGATGTGGAAGTTGGGGGCGAGTTCGTTCGTGACAAACCGCAAGACCACGCCGCGGACATCCAGATGGTAATAACATGCTACGACGTGATAGACGAGGGCCGCAAGGAAACAGATTTTGATGATTGTGAATCGCCATGCGCGATGCTTTCCGATGCAGAGGCTGGCGAGGAAGATGGCCAGGATGGCCCAGAACACGAGGAAGGAGAAGGAGATCTTGTAGTTCTCCCCCCAGAGCAGCGTGCGTTTCATGATGTCGGCCTCCAGCCCGCCGCTGAGCAGGCCGGAGAGCAGGGCGCATGCGGCCGCCGTCTGGATCGCGAAGGGCTTGGTGTCGGTCGTATCGCGCCGATCGACTTCGGCGGTCTGCGTCCCCCTGTTTTCATCGGCTGATTTGTCGTCCTTTTTCAGGAGCAGTTCAAGGAACGAGGCGCCGTGCTTCAGGAAGAACGCGCCGATGAGGGCGTTGATCAGAAGCGCCGTGCAGAAGGCAACCGTCGTGCCGACGTATCGGATCAGGACGAACTCGGCGACCAGCACGCCGCTGCACGCACCCAGGGTGTTGAAGGCGTAGAGCCGGGCGGGGAACTTCTCGCGATCCTTGAACGTGGCGCACAGGAGGGGAAAGGTGATGCCCATAAAGAAGCACGGGACGAAAACGCAAAGCCCCACGGACATCGCCTTCAGGCCCTGATAGGTCAGGATGGGCTGATAGATGTTGCTGCGCAGGGTATAGGGAAAACTTCCCACCATGTGGTTCGGCAGCCCGGAGAAGAGGAAGAGACCGAGGGCCGTGGCTGTGATGGTCAGCTCGATCTGTCCGTAGAGGGTGAGATCGTCCCTGCCACCGTACAGGGAGCGTATGCGCTCTGCGGCCCGCCGGCTGACCAGCGAGCCGAGGCCGATGCCCCCGATGAAGCCACAGAGGACGAGGACAAAGGTGATGTTGTTCGCGCCGAGTCTGTCAACAAAATACCGATACCAGCAGACCTGATAGATGAGGCTGACGAAGCCGGAAAGCAGATAGGGCAGATAGATTCGCGCCATGAACAGTCCTACGTATTATCATACGGTCTCGATCAACAAGCATACACGGTTTGCCTTGCGGTTTCAACCGGCTCGTCGTCCTTCGCTTTTACGGCTTGGCCTCCTCGGGTCGGCCGGGCGTGGACGCTGCAACGGGCGAGGCGAAGGTTCCGGTGACGTGGACTGAGGAGCGCTTCGTGGCGAAGGCATCGTTCAGAAGCTCCACGAAATCGTCGACGACCGGGACGTTTTTCCGGTGGGGCACCTTGAGGGCGACCTGGAGATGGAGGTCGACTTCCCCACTGTGGTAGATTTCCCCCACGCCGGTGATCGCGACATTGCCGTCTTTGAAGTCGATGCGAGTGAAGCGGAGCAGGTCCTTGTCCAAAGCAAAGGCGGCGTGCAGCTCCCCCGGGCCTCCCGGCCGGGAAGCGGGGAGTTTCGCCTCGCGGGCGACGGCATCGAGGATCGGCAGCGACCAGAGCCTTGCGTTCGTGATCTGTATGGCGCCCGTGCCCGTGGGACCGGCGGCGGCTGGGGTCTGAGCGAAACGCAGCTCGCCCGATAGCGCACCACGCAGGGCCCGGTCCCGGAGCGTGGTTCCCTCAATAAGCCGCCGGATGTCGACGTCATGGACCTGCACGCGCCCGTCGCATGCGGACGCCATGTCGGCCCCCTGATGGTACCAGGATGCCTCGATACGGCCGCGGTCGATGAGGGCAGTGATGCCCTTGAACGAAACCGCGTTGCCGCTGCTGAGCGCCTCTCCCGAGAATGAATCGAGAGGCAGAGAGAATGTTTCGTAGGCCAATCGGGTCTTCCCGCCGAGGAGGGCCGCCGCAAAATCCGGGCATCCTTGGAACAGGCCCCTAATTCTCTGCCGGACCAGCAGATGGTCGGCCGTATCGCGGGAGTGAAGCCATGGAGTTACATCCAAAAGCGTCCTGCCGAGATTGGCCCTGATCTCAGCGCGTTTTGTTTTGCCTTCGCGCCGTTCGAGCGTGAGCGTTGCGAGGTCTGTTTCGAAGACAGGCGGCCGGTCTCCAATCCGCGCCGATACGTCCTTCGCTGTCAGCCAACTGCCTTCCTTCATCAGGAAGGGAGACGATGCCGTTCCGCTGAAAAGGAGATTGCACGACACCGTTCCCGTGAGACGCAAGTCGCCTGCCGCTGGGGGCAGCAAAGGGTCCTGGAGGGCGACACCGTTTGCGGTCAGGCTTGCCTCAAGGCGCGGGTCCTCTTCCAGGGCGAACCACCCTCGGCCTGTGGCCTTCCCGTCGTGGATCGCCGCTTCGACGAGCTCCACATCCACCCTCGGCCATGCGCTGGTCACCTTGACGGTGGCCGATTTCACGGGGATGCACTTGTTTTCAGCGAAGATACGCAGGTCGCGAACGCGAATGGGAAAAGATTTGGTGGCGAGCGTGGCACTGGGTTTGATAATCCTGCCGAAGGTAAGCCATCCCTCGCTGTCGCGCTCAATGGTCAGGCTGACGTTGTCGATCTCAATGGTGCGAAACACACCTCGATTGAAGAACGCGCTGGGGGAGAAACCGACGGTCATGGTCCCGATCTTGACGATCTCGTGGATGGCCCTGGCCTTGCGGTAGCTGAGCGTGAGACCGGAGATGGTCAACCGGTTGTAGCTGAGACAGGCCCCGTCGATTCTGACGTTGCAGTTGAATGTCCTGGAGAGCGAATCGACGACGGAAGCGGTAACGTAGCTGCCGGCTAACAGCAGCTTCAGCGCGAAATAAAGGACGGCCAGGATGCAGATGAACGCGGACGGGATGACGATTCGTTTTCGGAACAGTGCCATCCCGCGCTTCCTTTACTCCAGACTCAATCGGGCCAATGCCTATTTCTTCAGGTTCTCCTTGATCCAGTCGAAGACCTTCTGGCGCAATTCCTTGGAGTAGAGCTGCATCTTGTAGCTCTTCACCGGATCGGTGGGATTCAGCGGCCCCGGCTTTCGCGACTCCGGCTCGAACTTTGCGTAGCCCGATTTTGTGTCCCATATCAAGGCGCCGCCCTTTTCCCGACTTGTCTCGCCCCCAAAGTCTTTCCGCTGCTCGACCACAAACTCGGCATAGTTCGTGTCGATGCCCTCGATCTCGTAGGACCACCGCCCGGAGATCGCATAGAGTTTCTGGTTGAAGTAGTACAACACGGTCTTGTATTCGGGCCAGTCGCCGTGCTCGAAGTAATACACATTTGTGAAAATATGCGGGGCCTCGTAGTTCTCCGGGATCAGGCGCGCAATGTCCTCCGGCGGATCGAGGACGCTGAAGTAATCGGGGTGGCTGAGCGTGTCCCGCTGGCCTTTGATGCCCTGGATGGCCCCCGCGTGCGTTCCCCAGTAGGTGTACCGATAACCGATCAGGTCCTGTTTCTCGGGCGGAGGGGGGATGCTTGTCAGACGCCCCTCATTTGCCGCCTTCTCCGCGGGCTTCTCCTCGCCCTTCTCCTGTCCTTCCTCATTTCCCTTGGCATTTCCCTCTTTCTTTTTTTTCTTTTCGGCTTTTTCGAAAGCCTTCTTCTCGATCTTCTCGATGTCGGCCTTCCTGATTTTCATCTTGATCGTGCCCAGGTCGAGAGTGATCTCCTTCGCGGTTTCTTCAACGATCTCGCCCTCCCATTTCTTGCCGCTTTTCAAATGAACAATGTCGGCAAGCGAGACGCTCCCGAGACAGCACAGCAGGCCGAACAGAACAAAAGCAAAACTGAATGCCTTTTTCATGGCCGCCCTCCTCATCTGTTCCAGACACTATCGCATACTATTTTGCCATAGTACCGGCCGATCCGGCCCATGTCAAGAAGAACCTTGACTGGAGTTTCCCCATAACCTTTACCGTGTCATCGCGAGGCGCCTCGGGACGGCATAGCCGTTCGGCTCCGCCTCTTTGCTGCGAAAGGAGTCAGGCAGAGCCTGACG
>JAADGH010000216.1:0-212 GCA_013152475.1 Planctomycetota bacterium | reverse complement strand
ATGACGGTTCGTGGGTTCCACAACCCGAACATAACAAGTGCTGTTCCCAGAAGGGGGTAGAATAGATCGCATTCAGATTCTGGGGAAAGTCCTGGGAAATCAGCCGGTGTTTGCTGAGAAGTGCTTGGGTGCGATTGCGACAAGTTTGGGACTCAGCACTTACTCCGGCTCGCCGCCGTCATCCGTTTGTGCCCGGGGTTGCGTGGCGAACG
>JAADGH010000165.1 GCA_013152475.1 Planctomycetota bacterium | reverse complement strand
GCCGAGCAGGTGCGGGGCTGGGCGCCGGCGGCGGAACCGGGGGTCTATGAGCCGGAGAACCTGTTCGAGTATATCGACGGCGCGGCGGAGACGTACCTCGATTACGGCTTCGTCATCTGCGCAGCGGCAGAGTACCGGCCGACGGACGGGCGGAAGATCGGGGTGAATATCGACATCTACGACATGGGCGCGGTCGACAACGCCTTCGGCGTCTACTCGAACGGCGCATTCGCAGATGCGAATTACCTCGACCTCGGCACGGAAGGGTATCTCACGGAGAGTTCGGCGGACTTTTTCAAAGACCGATACTACGTCAAGCTCACCGGCTACGGCAAACCGAAGGACGTGCAGCAGCCGGTTCTGGCCCTGGCCAAGGCTGTGGCCGCCAACATCAAGGCCGTCCCGAAGCCCCCGAGCGGGGAGGCGTTCATGCCGAAAGAAAGGCGCATTCCGAAGACCCTTAAGTATTTCCGCAACAACGCCTTAGGACAAAGCTTCCTGAAGGACGCATTCCAGGCGACCTACCGGCTTACCCAGGGCGATCTAACCGAGCAACCGCAGCTCCTGGTCGCCCGGCTCGACTCGCCGGAGAAGGCGGCCGAGGCGGCGACGCGCTTCAAGGCGTTCATGGTCGAGGCAGGGAAGGTCTTATCGGAGGGAACGGACCGTTTCCTTGCCGACGACCCGTACTACAAAAAGGTGGCGGTCCGCGTAAGCGGGAAGTACCTCCTGTGCGTCCTGAAGGCGCCGAGCGAGGTGGCCGCGGGGAAGCTGATGGACGCGGCGATTGCAAACCTCGGAAAACGGTAGGCCCATCGCCGGAAGACACGCTCGAACAAGCTTGGGGCGTGACACAGAGTATCCGGCCGAATAAACCCCCGCGGGGGCCGCGAACCACCGGGAGGACCCCGCTTGGAAGGAACGATGACCGACCTCGAGGCGCTTGTCACGATCAATGCATGCCGCGCCGTGACGCTCGAGGCCTATCAGGAACTGCTGGCGCGCCTCGGGTCGCCGACGGCCATTCTGCGCGCGTCGAAGAAGACGCTCGGCGCGATGGGGCTCGTCTCCGCGAGCGTCATCGAGCGCATCCTGAAGACCGCGCGGGAGTTCGATGCCAAAAAAGAGATCGAGCGCGCACAGCGGGGCGGCGTCGAGCTTGTCCCCTATGACAGCGGCTCCTACCCGGCGAACCTGAAGAATATTCCCAACCCGCCGCTGCTTCTTTACCTGAAGGGCAACATCGTTCCGGCGGACCGCGTGGCCATTGCAATGGTCGGATCGAGGCGCTGCTCGCATTACGGCCGGACGCACGCGGAGCGCCTCGCGACAGAGCTGGCGAGCTGTGGGTTCTGCATCGTGAGCGGCCTGGCGTACGGGATCGACGCGGCCGCGCACCGCGGGGCGATGAAGGCGCGGGGGCGGACGATCGCCGTGCAGGGATGCGGCCTTGGGCGCGTGTATCCCGCACGTCACAAGGAGCTGGCGACGGAGATCACGCAACATGGGGCGGTATTGAGCGAACTGCCCCTCGACGCGCCGCCGGCGGCGCGGAATTTTCCCGGGCGGAACCGAATCATCAGCGGCCTGTCACTGGGCGTGACGGTCGTGGAGGCGGCGAAGCGGAGCGGGTCGCTCATCACAGCGACATGGGCGGCGGAGCAAGGACGTGAGGTCTTCGCGCTGCCGGGCTCGCTGGACAATCCGGCAAGCCAAGGAACAAACGCACTGATCCGCGACGGGGCGAAACTGGTACAATCAGCGCAGGAGATCATCACGGAGCTCGGCCCCCTTGCCGAGGGCATCCAGTTGCCGGACGGCAGAAAGATGGATGACCTGCGGGGGCTCTCGCTCGTGGGAGACGAGGGCGCTGTGTTCTCTTTTTTGGGTCCGAATCCGGTCTCGATTGACGAGATTGTGCAGGAGACAGGACTCGTTGCGGGGGCGGTAAACAGCGCACTTCTAACGCTCGAAATCAAGGGGTTGACGCGCCGTCTTGCAGGCAACCGATTCACGCGTGTGTAGATTTCTCTAACCTCTTATTTTCCATGTGGTTAGATTGTGGAAAAAACTCAGAAAAAAGGCCCTTTTCCCATTGACTTTCCGGGGCGGAATTGATATAGTTTGCATGTTCGGTGGAATTGCCGTTTTTTGCCGCAAATGGGGCCTCAGACCCCTTCTGATTGGCTACTCTTTCCCGAGCCGTTTTGCCTTGATCCGTGGCTCCGGTCACGGTTGCAGAGGAACAAGGAAGTCCTATGCAGAACACCTCACATAGCCTCGACCACGGAGCGTCCTCCTGGGAAGAAGTGCTCGTCGAGTTGCGCAAGCGCGTTCGCACCGATCAGTACGCCACTTGGTTCGTCCACCTGCGCCCGGTCGAGATCACGAAGAACCAAGTGCGTCTCTCCGTGCCGAACACCTTTTACCGTGATTGGCTCGAACGGAAGTACGGCGAGGTTATTGAAAGCGCCTTCCGGTCTGTTCTGGATTGGGAGCCGACGATTTCTTTCATCGTCGATGAGTCGGCGCCGCGCACAGCGGCACCGCAAGAAGGAGCGGGGACGGCCATGCTCAACCCGCAGTACACATTCGCGAACTTTATTGTCGGCCAGTGCAATCGCTTGGCCCATGCCGCATCCCTCGCCGTAGCCGAGTCGCCAGGGACGGCGTACAATCCGCTGTTTATCCACGGCGGAGCAGGACTTGGGAAAACGCACCTGCTTCAGGGTATCTGTCATGCCCTTATTGCGAAGAAGGCCGACACCCGCGTGCTTTTTTTGTCGTGCGAAGAGTTCATGAATCAGTTCATCTCCGCCATCCAGCACGGGAGCCTGGAGGCGTTCCGCGCGGAGCATCGAAGCCCGGACATTATCGCCATCGACGACGTGCATTTCCTTGCCCGCGGTGAGAGCACGCAGGAGGAGTTCTTCCATACGTTCAATACCTTATACAACGCTCAGAAGCAGATCGTCCTGACGAGCGACCGCGCGCCGGAGGATATTGCCACATTGGAGGAGCGCCTGATCTCGCGGTTCAAGTGGGGCCTTGTAAGCCGCATGGACCTGCCCGACTTCGAGACGCGCGTCGCCATTATCCAGCACAAAGCGCGCCTGCGCGAGGTGGACCTGCCGGAGGACGTGATCCACTTCGTCGCCGCACACGTGGACAGCAACATCCGCGAATTAGAGGGGGCGATTACAAAGATCGCGGGGTTTGCCTCGCTGGCGAATCGAACGATTGACATCAGCCTGGCAAGAGAGGCACTGGAGGACATGACGCCGACGAGCAAGCCGATCTCCATCGAGGAGATACAAAGTCTTGTGACACGGCGGTATAACGTAAAGCTGTCCGACCTCCAGTCGAAGAAGAAATCGAAATCCATTGCCTTTCCACGGCAGATATGCATGTGCCTGGCTCGCCGGTTGACGAACCACTCGTTAGAGGAGATTGGCGGGTACTTCGGAGGCCGGGACCATACAACGGTAATGTACGCTGATGAGAAGATCCGGCAGATGGTTGCACAGGACAGTACCCTACGCTTGGCCTTGCAAGAGATGGAGACGGAACTCCGTAAAAAAAAGTAGATGGGGAGCGAATGTGGAAAAGAGGTAAGAAAGTGCCGTTGCGCAGTATGGGTCTTACCCAAGTTGCGCACGTACATATAGGTGTGGAGGTACCGCAGTTAAGAGGAAGCTGGGGGGCGGCGTGGTACGGCGCGATATGAAGGGTGGTGTGGAAAAGTTTTCCACAGGAAACCCACCCTATATACATAACTCGTAAGTATATACCAAGAAAGGGATAAGAGGCACGATATACACCTCCATCCACAAAAAACCACGAGTGATTACTAATTAGGACTGAATTTAAAACTGTACTTAAAAGTAAGATAACCATTTAGTTGGCCAAGTGAGTAGGTGGATGTCATTCCCGCGTACGCAGGAATCCACGAATCGTCGAGGGCCTGGATTTCTACTTTTGGGGAGGTGACAGTGTACTGTTTCTCGCCAACCGGGACAAATGGGCTGAAGAATTAGTGAGCGTCTGTCTCCGATAGTGTAACATGGGAGTTTGTTATGCAGAA